>JBGSTI010000415.1:0-3275 GCA_041736605.1 Sphingomonadaceae bacterium | reverse complement strand
CCGGATCATGGACACGGTGTCAGAACTGGTGCTGGCCCGCAACGAACTGGCGCGGCGGCTGCGCCCGCTGGCGACCGATCCCGCGCGCGAAGGCGCGTTTCAGCGCGTTTCGAATACGCTTGCAGATTTGCGCGAAATGATCAGCCAATCGCGCATGCAAAGGCTGGAGCGTCTGTTTGCGCTGGCCCCGCGTCTGGTCCGCGATTTGCAACGCAGCACCGGCAAGTCGTTTGAACTCAATTCCAGCGGCGGCCATGTTGAAATTGACCGCGAACTGATTGAGGCTTTGCGCGATCCGCTGGTCCATATCCTGCGCAATGCCGCCGATCATGGGCTGGAAAGCGCCGCTGAGCGGCAGGCCAAGGGCAAGCCCGCCACGGGGCGCATCACCATCAGCGCGCAGCAAAGCGGCAATCATGTGGTCATCCGCATTGCCGATGACGGACGCGGCATCGATCTGGACGCCTTGCGCAAACGCGCGATTGCGCGCGGCATCATCACCCCCGCCATGGCCGATAATTTAAGCCCGCAGGCCATGGCCGAACTGATCTGCATGCCGGGATTGAGCACGGCAGATGCGATTACCGAGTTGTCTGGCCGGGGCGTTGGCATGGATATTGTCCGCGCCCGCATTCAGGCGCTGGGCGGCCAGCTCAATCTGGAAAACCATCCAGGGCAAGGGCTGGACGTGGTGTTGACCATGCCGATGTCGCTGGCGATCATGCCCTGCCTGACCATTGCTGCGGGCCACAACCGCTTTGCCCTGCCGCGCGACAGCGTGGACGAAATTTTAGCCAGCCATAACAATGCCGTGGCTTTGTCGCCATTGGGCGATGGCCAGGTGCTGCGCCATCGCGGCCGGATCATGCCCTATGTCGCGCTGGAAAGCGTGCTGGCAGCCAAGGATGCCGTGCCTGAACCGGCCATCCAACCCATCATCGCGCCAGTGATCGTCATCTTGTCGCGCGGCGGCGGCAATGTGTTTGCGCTGGGCGTATCGGCGATGCACGATCATGAAGAACTGGTGTTGCGCCCGGTATCGCCCCTAATTGCTGATACCGGCCTCTATTCGGGCACCGCGCTGCCCGATAATGGCGAACCGATCTTGCTGATCGATGTCGCCGGTCTGGCCCTGCGCGCTGCTTTGCCCGATAGCCAGATCGATCCAGACCATGAAATGGCGCAGAATAGCGCCAGCGATGCCAATGCCCCGCGTTATTTGCTGGCCGCCAATGCCACAGGGCGCATGCTCGCCTTTCCCATTGCAGCTATCCAGCATATCGACATGATCGATCCTGCCCAAATTGACCGGCAAGGGGCCATGCCGATGGTGGTGCGCGGCAGCGATGCCATCGCGCTAATGGGCGATATTCCGGCAGCGGACGGCGATCCCTTCCCTGCCTTGCTGCTCAGCGACGGGACCACGCAATTGCTGTTTGGCGTGGCAAAGCTGGCCGATATGGTCGCTTTAACCGCCGCCGTTCAGCCGGTGGGCGATACCCCATTGGTGCTGGGCCGCTATGTCGAAAATGGCCGCATCATCGACATGATTGATCTGCACACGCTGTTTGCACTGGCCGGGCACAATGCCCCGACTGCTGCGCCACAGGAGCGGCCCCGCTGCCTGATCATTGATGATGCCAGCCAATGGGCGCGCGCCTTTCTGGCCCCGATGCTGATGCAGGCTGGCTATGATCCGCAATTTGGCGATGGCGGCGGCGATCACGCCGATGCCGATATCGTGCTGGACTGCGCCGATAACGCCGACCCGCCAAAAGGGAGCGCGCCTGTCATCCGCCTGACCGCGCAAGCCAGTGCCAGCGGGTCAAATGCCATCTATCGCTATGATCGCAGCGCCATTCTGGCCGCGCTTGCCCATAGCACCAGCACACGGAAATCCGCATGAGCATGACCATCCTATTGGCCAGCATCGCCGGACAGCGCGTTGCCATTGATGCCCAGCAGGTCAAAAGCGTCATCCGCATCAATCATCTGGCGCGCGTGCCTGCATCCCAGCCGTGGATACGCGGTCTGGCGGCATTGCGCAGCCGGGTGCTGACCGTGATCGACAGCGCCTGTCTGGTCACGGGAGACATCACCCCCGATCAGCCATTCCTGACCTGTGTCGTGCTGCAATGGTCGGGCAGCGATCATGCCATGATGGTCGATTCGGTCAGTGATGTGTGCACCATCGCGGCCAGCCCCATCGCCCTTTCTGCGGCTATCAGCCCGGCCTGGCAGACCCTGGCCGGTGCGACAATCAGCGTTGATGGCGCGCCCGTGCTGTTGATTGACCCACACCATCTGCTGAACGGGCTGATCGCGATAGAAGCCGCACGCGCCGCTTAACTGTAAAATTACCTTCGCCCCCTAATCTGGCAGCTTGAGGAGAACGCGGTGCCCCCCGGCATGGCGGGGCAAGAGGTGCGACAATGACAAAAACATGTCTGATCGTTGATGATAGCAAGGTGATCCGCAAGGTCGTCCGCCATATATTGGAGGATATGCGCTTTTCTGTCGAAGAAGCCGCCGATGGCGTTGAGGCGCTGGATCATTGCCGCAAAAACGCCCCCGATCTGGTGCTGCTCGATTGGAATATGCCGCAGATGAGCGGCATGGATTTCCTGACCGCGCTGAATGCCGAACAGGGAGAAACGCGGCCCAAGATCGTGTTTTGCACCACCGAAAATGGTCGTTCGCATATCGAGGCTGCCATGGCCGCAGGCGCGGACGAATATGTGATGAAGCCCTTTGATCGCGATACATTGCAAGCCAAGCTGGCCATGGTCGGCTGCGCGTAATCCGGATGACCGCTCTGTTTGATCCGCAATTTTCCGGCTTTACCCCCGCTGCTGATGCAGAGGGAAGCAGCGATGCGGCGGCGCAATCGGCGCAGCGTGTGATGTTGGTCGATGATAGCCTGGTGGTGCGCAGCGTGCTGGAACGCATCTTGCGCGGACATAGCGGATTTGACGTGGTGGCATCGGTCGACAATGTCGAACGGGCGATGGCCGCGCTGGACGCGATGCGCGTCGACATCATCATTCTCGATATCGAAATGCCCGGCGGATCGGGGCTGGATGCCCTGCCCGACCTTTTGGCCCGGTCTGGCAACGCGCGCGTGCTGGTGCTGTCATCCTTGTGCGAACGCGGCGGCGAACAGGCGATGCGGGCGCTGGCTTTGGGCGCGCATGACACGCTGGAAAAGCCCAGCCGCGGCCGCATGGCGGGCGCATTTGAACACGAACTGGTGCGCAGGCTGGGCCATGGCAGCG
>JBGSTI010000206.1:0-3479 GCA_041736605.1 Sphingomonadaceae bacterium | reverse complement strand
CAGTTGGGGCCGATCAGGCGCGATTTAGAGCCAGTCAGCGCGCGCTTGACGCGGATCATGTCCATCACCGGAATGCCTTCGGTGATCGTCACGATCAGCGGGATTTCCGCGTCAATGGCTTCGAGGATCGAGTCGGCTGCGAATGGCGGCGGAACATAGATGACAGTGGCATCAGCGCCAGTGGCCGCGCGGCCTTCAGCCACGGTGTTGAATACCGGCAGGCCGATATGCGTCGTGCCGCCCTTGCCGGGTGTCACACCGCCAACCATCTGCGTGCCATAGGCCAAAGCCTGTTCGGTGTGGAACGTGCCGGTCGCGCCGGTCATGCCCTGGGTCAGAACTTTGGTATTCTTATTGATGAGGATGGACATAGATGTCTCCGGGAATTGGGGAGGAAAGGTTGCGCCCTGACATCAGCCAGAGCGCAAACTATATCAGGCGAGGCTCGGATCCAGCGTCTTGCACGCATCGAGCAGTTCCTTGACCGCATCGACCGATACCTGAAGGCCTGCCTTGTCAGCATCGTCGAGTTCGATCTCGATGACCTTTTCCACGCCGCCCGCACCGATCATCACCGGTACGCCGACATACAGGCCATCAAGGCCATATTCGCCATCGACATAGGCGGCGCAGGGCAGGATGCGCTTTTGATCGGACAGATAGGCTTCGGCCATCGCGATGCCGCTGGCGGCGGGGGCATAGAATGCCGATCCGGTGCCGAGCAACGCAACGATTTCGCCGCCGCCGCCGCGCGTGCGCTTGACGATGGCGTCGATCTTGTCCTGGCTCGACAGGCCCATCTTTACGAGATCAGGCACCGGGATGCCGTTGACGGTGGAGTAACGCACCACGGGGACCATCGTGTCGCCATGACCACCCAGAACGAACGTGTTCACATCGCGCACCGACACGTCAAATTCATCAGCGATAAAGTGGCTGAAACGCGCCGAGTCGAGCACGCCGGCCATGCCGACGACCTTGTTATGCGGCAGGCCTGAAAATTCACGCAGCGCCCAGACCATGGCGTCCAGCGGGTTGGTGATGCAGATCACGAAAGCATCGGGTGCGTTGGCGGCAATGCCTTCGCCCACGGCCTTCATCACTTTCAGATTGATGCCGAGAAGGTCATCGCGGCTCATGCCCGGCTTGCGCGCTACACCGGCGGTGACGATGATGACGTCTGCGCCCGCGATGTCCTTGTAATCATTGGAGCCGGTGACCTTGGCATCAAAGCCTTCAACCGGGCCGCACTGTGACAGGTCAAGCGCCTTGCCCTGAGGAACACCTTCTACCACGTCGAACAGAACGATATCGCCCAGTTCCTTTTGCGCGTCGAGGTGGGCGAGTGTGCCGCCAATATTACCTGCGCCGATTAACGCAATTTTCTTACGGGCCATATCATCATCTCCTTGGGTGAAGAAACTCCAGATTTTATGGCCCGCGCGATACCCCTGTTTGCCCTTGATGGCAACCGGACAAAAGTCGTAGGGCAGAATTATCTTTGATAACAGTTTTCAATAGCATTAGCTGCTCATAGAGCGGTCATATCTTGCATTTCCATGAGCAATCTCCATAGCGGTTTGGGGTTCCAATACCAATAAGGAAAGGCCAGACATCGTGGCACAGCAAAGACTTACCGCCGCCCTTCTCGCCATGGCGTTGTGCAGTGTGGCGACGCCTGTGGTCGCGAGTGAAAAGGGCTGGGACGATGCCGGCACTATCGCCCGCGACGCGCTGGTGCTGTCGGCCATTGGCCTGCCTGTCGTGAAAGGTGATTGGGAAGGGGCCTTGCAGGGCGGCGGCAGCATCGCGGCGGCCAGCGTGGTGACTTATGGCTTGAAAGAGGCGATCCCCAGCGTTCGCCCCGATGGCAGCGATGACAAGAGCTTTCCTTCGGGTCACACGTCCACGGCCTTTGCAGCGGCGGCCAGTCTGCACAATCGCTATGGCTGGGAAGTGGGATTGCCCGCGCAATTGGTCGCTGCCTTTGTTGGCGTCAGCCGGGTCGAGGCCAAACGCCACCGGGTGCGCGATGTGCTGGTGGGCGCGGCGATTGGTCAGGCGTCTGGTTTTCTGATTACCAGCCGTGCCAATGAAAATGTCGTGATCATGCCGTGGGGAGATACCAACAGCGCCGGTGTGACGGTGGCCGCGCGGTTTTGATGGGTTCAACTGCCCTCGGCCACACCATGGCCTAGCGCCAGATAATCATCCGACTGCATTTCCATCAGGCGTGAGACGGTCCGGTCAAATTCAAACCGTCCATCGCCATGGGGATAGAGGTCCATTGGCTGGGCATCGGCGCTGGCCAACAGCTTGACCTTATATTCATACAGTGCGTCGATCAGCTTGACGAAACGCGCCGCCTCATTGCGGTTTTCCGGGCCAAGCACCGGAATGCCCATGATGATGACCGTGTGAAAACGCCGGGCGATGGCCAGATAATCGGCCGCACCGCGCGCCTCAGCGCACAGGCGCTTGAACGAAAACACCGCAACACCTTTGAGCGCCTTGGGCACCTGCATCGTCCGTCCGCCACCCAGATCAAGCTCCATGGCGGGCACATGGGCGCGGTCTGATGGCGGATAATCGGTGAGGCGAAAAAACAGCGCGGCCATGGCCTCTGTGGCTTCGGGACCATTGGGCACCTGCCACAGCGCGGCATTGCCCAGCCGGTCGCGGCGATAATCGGTGGGGCCATTGAGCGATAATATGTCGAGCCGCTGTTCGACCAAGGCAATGAATGGCAAGAACAGGTCTCGGTTCAGGCCATCCTTGTACAGATCGCGTGGTGGGCGGTTGGATGTGGTGACGATGGTGACGCCCAGATCGATCAGCCGCGCAAATAATCGCCCCATGATCGCGGCATCGGCGGTGTTGTTGACCACCATTTCATCAAAGCACAACAGCCGCGCTTCATCGGCAATGGATTGCGCCACCGGGCCGATGGGATCACCACTTTCGGTCGCGCGCGCGGCCTTCATTCGCTGATCGACATCGAGCATGAATTCGTGGAAATGCGCGCGCTTTTTGGCCGGGATCGATACGCAATCATGGAACAGGTCCATCAGCATCGATTTGCCGCGCCCGACCCCGCCCCACATATACAGGCCGCGCACCGGTTCTGGTTTGGATTTGAACATGCGCCACAGCACTGATCCGCGCGGCGGGCTGCCCTCCATACGGGTTTGCAGGTCACCTAGCGCCTCGGCTGCGGCACGCTGGTCAGGATCAGGGTGCAACTCGCCTGCCGCTACCAGAGCGTCATAGCGGGCGAGCACGCCGGTCATTTGCTCGTCGGCTTGCGGATCGTGCCGGAAAAGGCGGCGATGCGGTTGTCCTCTTGCAGCACCAGCCCGCGCAGAAACACCAGACGCCGGGTTTCCTTGATCAGCTCGACTTCGGCGTCGAGCCATTGGCTCGGCCTTCCACCGCCTACAAATTGCACGTTGAGATCAAGCGTTACCGACGTGCCAGCC
>JBGSTI010000371.1:0-3061 GCA_041736605.1 Sphingomonadaceae bacterium | reverse complement strand
TCTTTCTGTCTGACAATGGCGCAGAGCCGACTGATCCGATGGAAATGAGCCGCATGTCGCGCTGGATGGCGACATGGCAATATGACCAGAGCATTGCGCAACAGGGGCGCCCCGGATCGTTGACCGCCATTGGCGCCGGTTTTGCCAGCGCGGCATCATCGCCACTGCGCGGGTACAAGTTCACCGCAAGCGAAGGCGGCTTACGCGTGCCGATGATCCTGGCATGGCCCGGCAATCCGGCGGTGCAAAAGGGGCAGGTGGCGGGCGGCTTTGCCCATGTCACCGATCTCGCGCCGACGCTGCTGGGCCTTGCCGGGGTCGCACCCAATGAAGGCGCATTTGATGGCCGCGAAGTCGAGCCGATGATCGGGCGCGATCTGGCCCCGATGCTGGCGGGCGCGGCCAAGGCCGTGCATTCGGAGGCGCAGCCCTTGGGCTATGAACTGTCCGGCAATGCGGTGTTGTTCAAGGGCGATTACAAGCTGGTCAAGAACCTGCCGCCCTATGGCGATGGGCAATGGCATTTGTTCAACATCATGACCGACCCCGGCGAAGTCACCGATCTGGCCGCCCAGCAGCCCGCGCGCTTTGCCCAGATGCAGGCTGATTACGCCGCCTTTGCTAAGGCCAATGGCGTTCTGGCCATGCCCGAAGGTTATAGCGCACCGCAGCAGATATTCGAGAATGCCCGCCGCAACCTGATGGTGCCACGCATGCTGGCTTTGCTACCATGGCTGGCGGGATTGATGCTGTTGATCGCCGGGCTGATCTGGTGGCGGCGTCGGGTGCGGCGCGCTGTCGCTTAACCCACCGCCTTGGTGCAGATGTTCAACTGCCCGGCCAATCCGGCATCGCGATGCTTGGAAATCGCCTGATAGTCAGGCGACTGGATCATGGTCAGCATCGCGGCGCGTGAGGGATATTCGACAATCGCGATCATATCCCAAAGCTCGTCCACCTCGCCCAGCATCAGGCCCGAAACAAAGCCCGAAAAGCGCGCACTACCGCCCACCGCCGCAATACAGGCCTGCACGCCCGCGCCATAACGCAGATAGGCATCGCGGCCCGAAAGCTCCGGCTCCGACCCGTCAGCATAGGTCGCCTTGTCTTTGAATTTCAAAAGATTGACCATGCACATCGGCCCATCATCGGAGGCAAAGAAAAATGCCTTGGCCTGTTCCGGGCTGGGGTGAAGCTGATTGGTGACATTCATGCGCGCGCTACCTCCAAGATGCAGTCTACAAAGCCTTGCGGATCATCCTCCTGGATGAAATGCCCGCCGCTCAACGGGCGATGGTTCTGGCCCATGGTGCCGGGCACCCGGCCAATAAAGCGCGCCTCGCCACCGCGTGTGATCGGATCTTTGTCACCAAAGCAGCACAGGAACGGCTTGTCGAAAGCGTCCAGCACCGCCCAGGCGCGTTTCTGATCGGGCACAGCGACATTGTTTTCAAACGGCACGAAACTGGGGAAAATGCGCGCGCCTGCCTTATGCTGCCGCGTCGGGAAGGGCGCGTCATAGGCGGCGATTTCGTCGGCGCTCAGGCCGCGTTTCGTGCCCTTGCTGACGATCTTGCCGATGGGAAAGCGCGGGCTCCATTTGGCAAAGGCACGCCAGATCGCAAAGGCACGCGGCGCCGGACCACCCTCTGGCAAGCCGCCATTGGACAGCACCACGCCCGCGAAACGATCGGGCATCGCGGCCACCAGCCGCAACCCGATCAGCGATCCCCAATCCTGACAAACCAAAGTGATGGTCTTGAGGTCAAGCTGCTCCAGCCATTGCTGCATCCAGCCGACATGCCGGGCATAGCTGTAATCACCCTTGCGCACCGGCTTGTCTGACTTGCCAAAACCGATGAGATCGGGCGCAACAACACGAAACCCAGCCGCCACCACCGGGCCGATCATATGGCGATACAAATAGCTCCAGCTCGGCTCGCCATGCATCATCAGCACCACCGGCGCATCGCGCGGTCCTTCATCGATATAGTGGACGCGCAAACTTGTGCCAGTATCGGCGTCGACAATATCAGCATAATGCGGCGCGAACGGAAAATCGGACACACTGGCAAAAGCCGCATCGGGCGTGCGCAGAATTTTCAAACGACTCTCCATAGGCCTGTTATATTGGCACTGTGAGTGTCATATTATCGAATAGAGGTCAATGGGCGACAGGCCCCGGCCTGTTCCCATCGACCAATCGAAAGCCGATATGGTCTGTGCCAAGCCCGCGTTCCTGAAATTGGCGCGCGGCGGGGCGATAGCGGGCGCAGTAATTGGCGGCGCACAGATAGGAACCGCCCTTGATCACGTTGACCGGCTCCACAGCGTCTGGCCGCTTGCCACTGGCGCTGGTCCATTCCCACACATTGCCGATCATGTCGTACAGCCCGAATGCATTGGGCTGGAAACAGCCCACTGGTGCGCGGCCTGCAAATCCATCGCGGCTGAGATCGCGCACCGGAAACACGCCCTGATAGTAGTTCGCTTGCGGGCGGCCTGCGGCGTCCAGTGGTTCGGGCAAGGCAGGCGCGCCACCGCGCGCAGCATATTCCCATTGCTCTTCGCTGGGCAATTGCTTGCCCGCCCAGCGCGCATAAGCCTGAGCATCCTGATAGGCGATCTGGACCACGGGCATCGCATCCTGCCCTTTGATATTGCTATCGAGGCCCGCTGGATGCCGCCATTGCGCGCCATCGATCCAGCGCCACCAGCTGGGATTGTTCGGCCCCGGTACAGTGAAAACCGCCGATCCGGCAGCCTGGCCATCGTCCGACGCGCGTTCGGCCATGGTGCGATAGCCAGTGGCCTTTACGAAGGCGGCAAATTCGGCGTTGGTAACCTCATGCGCGTCCATCCAAAAGCCCTTGACCGTCACAGTGCGCGGCGGCCCTTCTTCGGGATATTGCGGTTCGCTGCCCATCACGAACCGGCCGCCGGGGATCCAGACCATCGCGGCTTTGGCGGGATCAATGCAAGACGGCTTGGCGGCTGGCGGTTCGTCAGGCGCTTGCTGCGCGCAGGCCACCAATAGCATGAGCCCGCCCAGCACCGCCCA
>JBGSTI010000364.1:0-3504 GCA_041736605.1 Sphingomonadaceae bacterium | reverse complement strand
ACTCGCTTTGCGCAGCGCCGCATGCGCCGCGCCCAGATCGCCCTAACGCGCCTGTTCATGCGCTTGTTTCAGCAGGTCTGCCGCCGCAGCGCGATCCGCCGCAAGGGCAGGCTGCGCCGCCCCCAAAAAAGCGACACAGCCCAGCAACCCCGCCAGCGGCAGGGTGTGTTTTCGTTTCTGGTATCTGGCCTTAATGCTGCAAATCATATTGTTTGAGCAGGTCGTACAAAGTCGGGCGGCTGATCCCCAGCAGTTTGGCGGTGTTTGAAATATTGCCCTCGGTCCGCGCCAATGCGTGGCGGATCATCCGCCGGTCCGCCTGTTCGCGCGCGGCCTTGAGGTTGAACGCTTCGTCATCTTCCTGCGCCTTATCGCCCAGATCAAGGTCTTCGGCGGTCACCAGCTTGCCATCGGCCATGATCACCGCGCGCTTCACCCGGTTTTCCAGTTCGCGGACATTGCCCGGCCACTTCCAGCTGTCGATGGCGGCCAGCGCGTCGGCGGAAAAGCCCTTGACCGACGGGTTCATTTCGCGCGCAAAGCGCACCATGAAATGCCGCGCCAGCAATGCCGGATCGCCCATACGCTCGGCCAAGGTCGGGATCTTGATGACGATTTCGGCGAGGCGATAGAACAGATCCTCACGAAACAATCCGTCGGTGATCATCGTTTCCAGATTCTGGTGGGTGGCGCACACGATACGGGTATCGACCGGAATCGCCTTGCGCCCGCCGACCCGCTCAATCACGCGCTCTTGCAAGAAACGCAGCAGCTTGACCTGCAATTGCAGCGGAATATCGCCCACTTCGTCGAGGAACAAGGTGCCACCATTGGCGAGCTCGATCTTGCCCTCATTGGTGCGCACGGCGCCGGTAAACGCGCCCTTTTCATGGCCGAACAATTCGCTTTCCAGCAGGTTTTCAGGGATCGCAGCGCAGTTGATCGCCACAAACGCACCATCACGCCTGTCACTGGCATCATGCAGCCCGCGCGCCAGCAATTCCTTGCCCGTGCCGCTGGCGCCCAACAGCATGACCGAGGCGTTGGTATTGGCCACGCGCTCAATTGTCCGCGCCACACGCACCATTTCGGGCGCGCCAGTGATGATCCGGCCGAGTACCTTTTTGTCATCGCCCGATGCCATGGCCATGCGCGCATTTTCGCGCTCCAGCCGGTGCACATGAAAAGCGCGGCTGACAATCAGGCCCAATTGGTAAATGTCGATGGGCTTTTGATAAAAATCCCATGCGCCGAGCGCGATGGCGCGTAGCGCGCTTTCCTGAGCGCCATGGCCTGATGCCACGATCACCTTTGTATCGGGTTTCAGTGACATGATCGCTTCCAGCACGGCAAAGCCTTCGGTCGTGCCATCGGCGTCTGGCGGCAGGCCAAGGTCCAGCGTCACTACATCCGGTTCTTCCGAACGCAGCAGCGCCAGCGCGCTATCGCGGTCGCTGGCCATGAACAGCTGATAATCCTCATAGGCCCATTTTAGCTGCGCCTGCAGGCCGGGATCATCCTCGACCACCAGCAATTTCGGGCGAGTGTCACTCATATCAGGCGCTCCTGGTCTGCGGTATAGTGTCGGGTAATTCTATGTCGGCGCTGGTTGACAGCGGCAGGCGCACAACAAAGCGGCTGCCAATGCCCTCGCGGCTTTCCACTTCGATCCGGCCACCCATACGGGCCACCAGTTCGCGCGCCTCAAACGCGCCAATGCCAAAGCCATCGGTCTTGCTCGATACAAAGGGCTTGAACAATTGCGTGCGGACAAATTCGGCAGACATGCCACAGCCGGTGTCAATAATTTCGATGCAGCCAAACAGGCCATCGGCAAAGAATTTGACCGTTACCGGCTGATCCGCCGGGCTGGCATCAATGGCATTCTGCACCAGATGGCGGATCACCTGCTCCACCGCGTCATGCTGGCCCTGCACCACCAGTTCGCCGGGCGCAATCAGGCGCACCCGCTGTGCATCGGCGCGTTCATTCAGCAGCCCTTGCACCACACGGGCCACCGGCACCGGTTGCAACGCATCGGTGGCTGCGGGGCGATAGCGTGACAGGCGCGAGAGCAGGCCGTTCAGCTTATCCACCGAATTGCGGATGGTTTTCAGCATATCGGCCTGAAATTCGGGGTTGCCCGCATGGCGTTCGGCATTGCGAGCTACCAGGCCCAACTGGCTGGCCAGATTTTTGATGTCGTGCATCACAAAGGCCATGCGCCGATTGAACTCGTCAAAGCGCGCAGCCTCAAGCAAGGCCTGTTGGCTTGCCTGTTCAGCCTGATAGCTGGCCAATTGCCGGCCAACGACGCGGAGCAGATCGAAATCTTCCCAATCCAGACTGCGGCTGACCTGCGGTCGGGCCAGCACCACCATGCCGGTCAACCGGTCAAAATGGATCAGCGGCACCAAAGCCCAGACGCGGGTTTCCACCCACATCCATTCGGGGATCAGCGCGCCGATGGCCGACGGATCCTTGCCGCCGCGCAGATCATCCAGATCGACGATAAAGCCGCTATGCTGAAACCGCTGCATCGCGTCGGCTGACATCGCCATGGCGGGCACATCGGCGGTCGGCCAGTTCCAGCGTTCGGCCAGCATCAGCGCGCCCGTTTCATCGGGCGTCAAAAGTAAGCCAGCGGGGCTTTCGGCGATATCGGCCACCGCCTGCACCACGCGCTTGTCAAACGATCCGCTATCGGTATCGGGCCGGCCAATGGTGCTGGTAAAGCGCATCCATTCGCTGCGATAGTCATAGCGGTGCTGGAACATGTGCTTGGACAATTTGACCCGCAACCACGCGCGCCACCGTTCGGATAGTAACAGCATCAGCGCCAGCGCGCCCATGCCGACCAGTACGGTAATCTGCGCCAATTGGCCATAATCGCCGCCCATCCAGCGCAGCGCCTTGGCCAGCAGCACCATCAGGATCAGATAGGTGCCGATGCCGACCAGCGACAATGTTTCAAACGCCAGACTGCGCGACGGCTGAAAGCGCAAATGCGCCCGCTGGCCGGTTGATAGCGCCATTAGCAGCGCGATAATCAGGCCGATCCCGCCATCCAGCGCCGCCAGCTCAACCGACAGGCTGCCGGTCAGATACGCAACGGTCGCCGCGTTAAGATCGTAAAACCACATAAGGGCGAGCGCCAACAGCGGGCGTTGCAGCACCACCCGGCCATCGCGTCCAGCGGCAGTGTATAAATTGTGCACCAGCATCAGCCCACCCACGGCAAACATCATGCGAAACACGATCATCGAATAGAAAATCAGCTGAACCGATTGCCATTCCAGCGGCAGCAAGGCGGGCAATATGCCAATCACCGGCTGCGCCGCCAGCACGAGGCCCAGCACGGCATAGACCGCGCGAACTGCCTGCCCCACCGATCCTTTGCCGAACGGTGCAAACAAACGCAGCATCAGCAGCAACCAGGCCAGATTGCGTAGCACCTCAGCAAACAGCGCCATCGGGCTGGTCGCCCCTTGCGGCGCCCAGCAC
>JBGSTI010000311.1:0-7530 GCA_041736605.1 Sphingomonadaceae bacterium | reverse complement strand
TATGGCCATGATATGGACCCGATGATTGACCCGGTTGAGGCCGATGTGGCCTTTGCCATTTCGCCGCGCCGTCGCCGCGAAGGCGGCTTTCCCGGTGCAGACCGCATATTGGCTGCGCTGGAAAATGGCCCGGCGCGCAAGCGTGTGGGCCTGTCGGTCGATGGGCGTCAGCCGGTGCGCGAGGGCGCATTGCTGTTTGATGGCGACCGCCAGATTGGCGTCGTGACCTCGGGCGGCTTTGCCCCCAGCGTCGGCGCGCCGATTGCCATGGGCTATGTCGAAACGGCCTATGCCGCACCCGGCACCGAATTTCACGCCGATGTGCGCGGCAAACGCATTGCCGTTGCCGTCACAACGCTTCCCTTCATTCCCCATAATTATGTCCGCAAAGGAGCCGCGAAATGACCCGCTATTTTACCCAGGAACATGAATGGATTGATGTGGACGGCGATGTCGCCACCGTGGGCATCACCGATTTCGCGCAAGGCCAATTGGGCGATATCGTGTTCGTCGAAGTGCCCGAAGCCGGTCGCGCCGTCACCAAGGGTGGCGATGCTGCCGTTGTGGAATCGGTAAAGGCCGCAAGCGACGTTTACGCACCCGTTGATGGCACCGTGACCGAAGGCAATCCGGCGCTCGCCGATGATCCCGCTTTGGTCAACAGCGATCCCGAAGGCGAGGGCTGGTTTTTCCGCATGACCTTGGCCGATGCAGGGCAGTTGGACGGCCTGATGGACGCCGCTGCCTATCAGGCCTTTGTCGCCGAGCAGTAAGCGCAAAGCTGCGCAACACGAAGGACTCTTCCCCATGCGATATCTTCCCCTGTCCCAGACCGATCGTCAGGCCATGTTGGCCACCATCGGCGCGGGTTCGATTGACGATCTGTTTGCCGATGTGCCGGAAAGTGCGCGGCTGGATGGCCCAGTGGCCGGGCTGCCGATGCATGCCAGCGAACTGGCGGTGGAACGCCATTTGAAATCGCTGGCCAGCCGCAATTTGGTGGCCGGCGAAGCACCGTTTTTTCTGGGGGCAGGGGCCTATCGCCACCATGTGCCGGCCAGCGTCGATCACCTGATCCAGCGCGGCGAATTTCTGACCGCCTATACGCCGTATCAGCCGGAAATCGCGCAGGGTACGCTGCAAATGCTGTTCGAATTTCAGAGCCAGGTGGCGCGCCTCTATGGCTGTGATGTCGCCAATGCCTCGATGTATGATGGCTCCACCGCATGCTGGGAAGCCATTGTTATGGCGCGGCGTATTACCAAGCGCGGCAAGGCTTTGTTGTCTTCGGGCCTGCACCCCCATTATCGCAGCGTGTGCGACACGATGGCGCGCTTTACTGGCGACGTGCTGGAAGGCGCTGATCCGGCGCTGGAGGCCAAGACTGATTGGGCCGATCTGGCGGCCAGAGTCGATAAGGATACCAGCTGTGTCATGGTGCAATATCCTGACATTCTAGGCCGGATTGACGATATGGCGGCACTGGTCGCGGCGGCCCATGCCGTAGGCGCACTGGTGATCGCAGTCGTAACCGAACCGGTGGCACTGGGCGCAATTACCAGCCCCGGTGAAATGGGTGCAGACATTGTGGTGGGCGAGGGCCAATCGATTGGCGTTGGCCTGCAATTTGGCGGACCTTATCTGGGCCTGTTTGCCTGTAAGGAAAAGTTCGTGCGGCAGATGCCGGGCCGATTGTGCGGCCAAACGGTGGACGCCAATGGCAAGCGCGGTTTCGTGCTGACCCTGTCAACCCGTGAACAGCATATCCGCCGGGAAAAGGCGACCAGCAATATCTGCACCAATTCAGGGCTTTGCGCGCTGGCCTTCAATATTCACATGAGCTTGCTGGGTGAAGCGGGTCTGCGCCGTCTAGCGGGCGCAAACCATGCATTGGCCTGTGATGCGGCAGACCGTCTGGCCAAAGTGCCGGGCGTCAAGCTGATCAATGACAGCTTTTTCAATGAGTTCACCATCGAACTTCCGGTCGAAGCGCGGCCTGTGGTGCGCGCGTTGGCCGATCGTGGCGTTCTGGGCGGTGTATCTCTGGGTCGCCTCTATCCCGGCGTTACGGAGCTGGAAAACGGTCTGGTTGTGGCGGTTACTGAAACGGTAACGGCGCAGGATATCGAAGCTCTGGCTTCGGCGCTTGAGGAGATTTTGGCATGACGATCAATGCAAGCGGCTGGCGTCCCGAAATGACCGCCAATGAAGCCAATGCCCCGGCCACCGCCACGGGCAACCGCGCCCTGATGCTCGAAGAAGCCTTGCTATTCGAGATCGGCAGTGTGGATCGCACCGGCGTTGATTTTGGCGATCTGCCGCAGATGCCTGCTGCCAACCGGTTGGGCGGCCTTGCGCGCAACGCCGATATCGGTCTGCCCGGTCTGTCAGAACCCGAAACCGTGCGCCATTATACGCGCCTCAGCCGACAGAATTATGCCATTGATCTGGGCCTGTTCCCGCTGGGCAGCTGCACGATGAAGCATAATCCGCGCTTGAATGAAAAAATGGCGCGGCTTCCTGGTTTTGCCGATGTCCATCCCTTGCAGCCGATTGATACGGTGCAGGGCGCGCTGGCGCTGATCCATGAACTGGGCGAATGGTTGGTCACGTTGACCGGAATGAAGGCCGTGGCCATGTCGCCCAAAGCGGGCGCGCATGGCGAATTGTGTGGCATTCTGGCGATCCGTGCGGCCCTTGAAGCACGCGGTGACGCCCGCGAAGTCATTCTGTGCCCCACCAGCGCGCATGGCACCAATCCTGCCACGGCGGCCTTTGCGGGCTATCGCGTCGAAGATATTCCCGCGACGCCAGAGGGCCGGGTTGATGTTGACGCCCTGAAGGCACGGCTTGGCCCTGACGTCGCTGGCGTCATGATCACCAATCCCAACACCTGTGGCCTGTTTGAGCGCGATCTGAAGGAAATTTCGGATGCAGTGCATGCGGCGGGTGCGTTCGTCTATTGCGATGGCGCGAATTTCAACGCGATTGTCGGGCGTGTACGCCCCGGTGATCTGGGCGTTGATGCGATGCACATCAATCTGCACAAGACCTTTTCCACGCCCCATGGCGGCGGCGGTCCGGGTTCCGGCCCGGTTGTGCTGTCCGAGGCGCTGGCGCCTTATGCGCCTTTGCCTATCGTCGAAAAGCAGGGCGAACGTTTCGTGCTTATCGAGGAAGAGACGGCAGGCGCGGATCATGCGGGCAATTTCGGCCGCATGGTGGCGTTCCACGGCCAGATGGGCATGTTCAGCCGCGCGCTGGCCTATATCCTCAGCCACGGGGCCGATGGTCTGCGCCAGGTGGCAGAGGACGCGGTGCTCAACGCCAATTATGTGCTGCGTAGCTTAAGCGATGTTCTGGATGCGCCGTTCGCGGACAGTGGCCCGTGCATGCATGAGGCCTTGTTCAGCGATTCCGGGCTGCCTGAGGGCTTTTCGACGCTCGACATCGCCAAGGGGCTGATCGACGAGGGTTATCACCCGATGACCGTCTATTTCCCGCTGGTGGTGCATGGCGCGATGCTGGTCGAACCGACCGAGACCGAAAGCAAGGCGGCGCTCGATCAGTTCATCATGGCGCTGCGTTCGGTGGCGGAGCGGGCACGGGCAGGCGATGAAAGCCTGAAATCCGCGCCGCATTTCGCCCCGCGTGCCCGGCTTGATGAAACGCTGGCTGCGCGCAAACCGGTGCTGTCCTATCGCGAAGAAGCATTGGCCCAAGCGGCGGAATGACGGCGGAAAGCCAAAGTCCCAAACCCTGGATCGCGGTCGAAGAGCCGGTCAGTGATGGCCGACTCTTCGCGCCTGCGGTCCAGCGCAACCGCGATTTTCTTGCCGACCAACTGACGTCGATCCTGCCGAACTCCGCGACGATCCTGCCGAACTCCGCGACCGTTCTGGAGATCGCCAGCGGATCGGGCGAGCACGCCGTGCATTTCGCTGCGCGCTTTCCGGCGCTGGTGTGGCGGCCCAGCGACCCTGACCCTGCGGCAATGGCGTCGATAGAGGCATGGCGCACTGCCGCCGCATTGGCCAATGTTCGGCCGCCACGACAGATTGACGTCATGGCGGCGAACTGGTGGGATGCCCTGAGCGCCGATGCCGTGCTGTGCATCAACATGGTCCATATCAGCCCGTGGGAGGCGACCATGGGGCTTTTCCGAGGCTGTGCCGAACTGCTGACCGCACAAGCGCCACTGATCCTCTATGGCCCCTATCTGGAAGAGGGTGTGGAAACGGCCGAGTCCAATCTGGCCTTTGATCAGTCATTAAAGGCGCGCAATCCGCAATGGGGTCTGCGTAAACTACGCGACATGGATAGCCTCGCCGCCGATTGCGGGTTTGCGCGCAGAGATAGGGTTGAAATGCCTGCCAATAATCTGATGCTGGTGTATCGCAGGTTTGCCGCTTAGTGAGACTTCGCCTCTCAACGTGACAGCGTTGGGCCGGAGTCGGTGCAAGGCAGACGTTTGCGAAGCGGAGATTGCCAGTAAGACTTTGCCTGATCGCCCGCACATGATATTCCAGATTGCGATACAATGGTTCGGTCTCAACAGTCGGAGGGTCTACACCATGCGAACACAACGAGAAAACCCTTGGTTCCAGGTTAAGCGTCACGGTTATGGCGTGGGTCTGCCGATCACTTGGCAGGGATGGGCACTTTGTTTCATGTTGGTCTTGGCCGCAGCTCTCATGGGCTTGTGGCTACACGGGCTTGCCTATGTGATTGCCATCATGCTTCTTGGCGGTGTGTTTGCGTTTGTGGCGCACCAAAAGTCAGATGCCGAATGGCGATGGCGCAATGATGATTGATTGCAGAGTTCACAGACGCAGGTGAATGCCCTTGCGATCAAGTGGCCATATCAAAATCAGAATAAATGTCAGGATACCGAAAGCGCATGCCAGCGATGCGTGAAAGGGGTCTGGAACAAATTGTTGCGCAAACGCGAATCCGATTTGCTGTGGGCTTTTCTCACCGGTTTCTAGCGGGAGAGGGATCGAGCCTAGGGCCGACAGGAAAATTGAAATTGAAAAGGCCAGGATCGCATTGCCCCCCAGTATCTTAAGCGGTGCGAGCAATCGCAGCATCCGGCCGCGCAGCAGTAAGGCGACACCTGCCAGCGCCAGAAATGAGATGCCGCTGGTCAAAAGCGCAAAACTGCTCGTCCAAATCTTTTTATTGATCGGGAAAAAAGGATCAATCAGCACGGCCATGGCAATGAGGCTTGCGCCAACGGCGATAAGCACAACCATGCGCCGTTGCGGCCAGTCGCTCCATATCCGGGCGGCAAGCACGCCAAACAGAATGTTGGTACTGGCGGGCAGCGTCGCCAACAGGCCTTCTGGATCATAGACCACTGGCCCGCGCCAGCTTTCGGCACCCAAGGGCCACATATGATCGGGGCCGAAAATTGCCCGATCAATATAGGCGGCCAGATTGCCAGCCTTGACCAGTTGCCCGGCCCCATGTCCCGGCACCGGAACAAATGTAAGCAGCGCCCAATAGAGGATAAGGATCGCTCCGATGGCAAAGGCAATGGTTGCAAGATGAGGCTTAGTTTCGTTTCCACCAATTTTGCGGCTTGCAACAACGATCAATATGGCCAGCAGATAGGCCGCGCCAATGCGTTGCAGAACACCCGGAATGCGCCAGGTGATATTATCAGTCGGCCCGACCGATGGCGCGCCGAACTGACCGGCAATGACAGCGAGATAATTCAGCGCAAGGCCAAGGAGAATGAGGCCGCCGACGCGCCTCGCCACCTTTGCCCAAAACTCGTTCGAAGACCGCTCGACATCATAATTTTTGCCGAAAGTGAGGCCCAAAGCCATCCCGACGCCGAACAGGAAATCGGGGAACACGAGATCGGCGAACGTCCAGCCATGCCAGTCTGCATGCTGAAGCGGCGCATATGTGTGTGACCAAGATCCCGGACTGACGACGAGGATCATCACCGCCACGGCAAAACCGCGCAATATGTCGAGCTCGGTCAATCGCTGCTGGTTCGCCATGAACGCCTCATGAGCAAATGAGAGCGTTCACAATGTTGCATCATCTAATTGGTGTCAACGGTCCCGGTCCCCAATCATAAAATTACTTGATCGCGTCTTCCCCAGCCTGACCAACCGATTCAATATCGCGTCCCAGGCCCTTGACGGTGGCACAGGCGGCGCTGGTCATGGCGATTGCTGCTGCCATGCCGAACAGAAATACCTTGCGTATCATGTTATTTCTCCATTTAATCGAACGACTAAACGCGCATCCGGGGCCAAAGTTCCCTTTAGGATTCGCGATGTTCAAATCTGCACCGGGCAAATCCGGGCAGCGCCGTATTGACGGCACAAGGAGAGACCATGACGCCTGAACAAGAGCTTATCAGCTTTGATCAATTCATCACCCATTGGGCTGCCATCAATCCGACTGGCCCGGCGATGGCTGAATATGAGCATATTCAGACGTGGCAGGAGCTTGAGGAAAACACTGCGCGGGTTGCATCGGCGCTGCTCGCCGCTGGTCTGACCAAGGGTGACCGGGTCGCTTGGCTGGGCAAGAATAGCGATCTGTATTTCACGCTGTTTTACGGCGCGGCGCGGCTGGGCGTGGTGATGGTGCCGGTCGGATGGCGGCTGGCCCCTGCGGAAATCGCCTATATCGTCAATGATACCAAGGCGCGCATCCTGTTTACAGGGCCGGGCTTTGACGAGGCAGCGGCGGCGATCAAGAGCGATTTGCCGCTGGTGGAGCAGATCATTGGTGCGGATCAGGCCTGGGCGATGATCGCCGACACACCGCGCCGCGATTTTACGCCTGCTGGGGCCGATGACGCCATTTTGCAGCTTTATACCTCAGGCACCACGGGCAAGCCCAAAGGCGCGGTACTATCAAACCGCAACCTGTTTGGCCTGCGCCGCCCCAGCCTTGACGCGGCGCAACCATGGTCGCAATGGGAGGATCATGAGGTGGTGATGGTGGCCATGCCGTGCGCGCATATTGGTGGCACCGGGCTTGGCACGATGGCTGTTGCGGCGGGTCGCAAGGCGCAAGTCATCCCTGAGTTCAGCCCGGATGCGGTGTTTGACGCGGTTGAGAAATATGGCGTCACGCGGTTCTTTATCGTGCCTGCCGCCTTGCAGATGCTGCTGCTGCATCCGCGCTGCCCGAGCGTGGATTATAGCGGATTGAAATATATCATCTATGGCGCGGCCCCGATCCCGCTGGAGCTGCTGCGCCAATCGGTCGAGATGTTCGGCGCGCAGTTCCTGCAAGCCTATGGCATGACCGAGACCACCGGCACCATTGCGATGCTGCCGCCCGACGACCATGACGTGCACGGCAATCCGCGCATGCGCTCTGCTGGTAAAGCGGTGCCGGGTGTGGAGCTGAAAATCGTCGATGAAAATGATGGGGTTCAACCCGCCAATATAGTTGGAGAGTTGATGATAAGATCATCGTCCAACATGCTGGGATATTGGAATCTTCCCGAAGCGACTGCCAGCACGATGACGGCCGATGGCTGGGTGCGCACCG
>JBGSTI010000196.1:0-4406 GCA_041736605.1 Sphingomonadaceae bacterium | reverse complement strand
GAGCTGATTGAAAAGCTGGTTCACATCAACCGCGTTTCGAAGACCGTCAAGGGCGGTAAGCGTTTCGGCTTTGCAGCTCTGGTAGTTGTCGGTGACGGCAAGGGCCGCGTGGGCTTCGGTCATGGCAAGGCACGCGAAGTGCCGGAAGCCATCACCAAGGCAACCGCTGCTGCCAAGAAGAAGATGATCCGCGTTCCGCTGCGCGAAGGCCGCACGTTGCACCATGATGGCCGTGGCCATTTCGGTGCGGGCAAGGTGAATGTCCGTTCGGCTCCGGCTGGTACGGGTATCATCGCCGGTGGTCCGATGCGCGCCGTCTTTGAAAGCCTGGGCGTTGCAGACGTGGTGACCAAGTCGGTCGGCACTTCGAACCCTTATAACATGATCCGCGCCACGTTTGACGCTTTGTCTGAACAGACGAGCCCGAAATCGGTGGCACAGCGTCGCGGCAAGAAAGTTGCCGATCTGCTGGGTCGTGGCGGCGCTGACAAGGCAGAAGCAGAAGCTGCTGCCGACGCGATTACGGAGTAATAGCCATGGCGAAGATCAAGCTGAAGCAGGTCGGTTCGCCGATCCGCCGCCCGGAAAGCCAGCGCAAAGTGCTGGTTGGCCTGGGCCTCAATAAGATGCACCGCGAAGTTGAACTGGAAGATACCCCGGAAATCCGTGGTATGATCCAAAAGGTGCGTCACATGGTCGATATTATCGGCTGACGAATTTGTGCCCCGGCCTTGCGTCGGGGCATAATTCTGTTAGGGAACCTGCCTTCCTGACGGAAACAAGGCTCTGGCATGCCGCCGGAGCCCTTGTGTTTTTAGCGCGAACAAAGCGAAAGCGAGTGCACACATGAAACTGACAGATATCCGCGATAATGAAGGCGCCCGTCACCGCAAGATGCGTGTTGGCCGGGGCATCGGCTCGGGCAAAGGCAAGACCGCTGGTCGTGGCCAAAAGGGTCAGAAGGCCCGTTCGGGCGTCGCGATCAAGGGCTTTGAAGGCGGTCAGATGCCGCTTCACATGCGCCTGCCTAAGCGCGGCTTCAACAATATTTTCGGCAAGGATCATGCTGAAGTGAACCTGGGCATGGTCCAGAAGTTCATCGATGCTGGCAAGCTGGACGCCAAGGCTGTGATCGATCATGAGGCGCTGCGCGCTGCTGGTCTGGCTCGCGGTGGCAAGGACGGCGTTCGTCTGCTCGCCAAGGGTGAGTTCACGGCGAAGGCGACTTTCAAGGTTACCGGTGCATCCAAGGGTGCTTTGGAAGCGGTTGAAAAGGCTGGCGGTTCGGTTGAACTGATCGTCAAGGCCGCGAAAACGGACAGCGCCAAGGCGGAATGATCGCCTGACCACTGGCAAAATCATGCCCCGCATCCCATATCGCGCAAAGCCGATATGGTGACTGCGGGGCATTTTGCTTTGGCAGGTTTGCGTATTGGTTCCCGTTAGCTGTGCAAAAAGCTCAGGGTTTTTGCGCCAATTGCTCGACAGCGTGGCATAGCGCGGATATGGACGGGGACGTTTTGACCGGGGGCGGGCAGTTCATGGCTCTATCTCGGCATCGATATTTCAGGATGAGGCCAATGCCTTGTCCCATCAAATTGCGGCAGGTTTCATCCCCTGCCAGTTAACAGGACGAACGGTTTTATGGCTTCGCGTGCCGATAATATGGCCAGCAATTTCAGTCTGGCGAAATTCTCCCAGGCTACCGAATTGAAGAACCGCATCTGGTTCACCATCGGTGCGCTGATTGTCTTCCGTTTCTTGAGCTTCATTCCGCTGCCGGGTGTAAACCCGCTGGCGCTAGCCGATCTGTATAATCAGACGCGCGGTGGTGTGCTCGATATTTTCAACACCTTCTCGGGCGGCAGCCTTGAGCGCATGAGCCTCATCGCGCTTGGCGTCATGCCCTATATTACCGCCTCGATCGTGGTGCAATTGGCAGCGGCCTTGTCGCCGTCGCTTGCTGCGTTGAAGAAAGAAGGCGAAACGGGCCGTCAAAAGCTCAACCAATATACCCGCTATGGCACCGTGCTGCTGACGGCCGTGCAGGGCTGGTTCATCGCCGTTGGCCTTGAAAGCTATGCGGCATCGAGCGGCATTGGCGCTGTGGTCGAGCCCGGCATGATTTTCCGCGTCGGCGCAGTGATCAGCTTGATTGGCGGCACCATGTTCCTGATGTGGCTGGGTGAACAAATCACCAGCCGCGGTATCGGCAACGGTATTTCGCTGATCATCATGGCCGGTATTGTTGCCCAGATGCCGACGCTGTTTGCGCAGCTTTTTGAAGGCAGCCGCACCGGTTCGATCTCGCCGTTCATCGTGGTGGGCATCATCGTGATGATCATTGGCTTGATCCTGCTGATCAGTTTCATGGAGCGCGCCCAGCGCCGCGTTCTGATCCAATATCCTAAGCGTGCGACGCAGCGCGGCATGATGCAGGCCGATCGCAGCCATTTGCCACTGAAGATCAACACCGCTGGCGTTATTCCGCCGATCTTTGCCTCGTCGCTGCTGCTGATGCCGCTCACGATCACGCAGTTCAGCCAGCAGAGCCTGTCGCAAGACAGTGCCGCCGGGCAGTTCCTGGTGACGCTGAACCAGTATCTGCAACACGGCCAGCCGATCTACATGGCGCTCTATGCCGCTGGCATCATCTTCTTCTGCTTCTTTTACACCGCTGTGGTGTTCAATCCGGAGGAAACCTCGGATAACCTCAAGCGCAATGGTGGCTTTATTCCGGGCATCCGTCCGGGCAAGAACACCGCTACCTATCTCGATTATGTGCTGACGCGCATCACTGTGATTGGCGCGGCTTACCTGACTTTCGTCTGTGTTGTGCCCGAATATGTTCTGGCGCAAACGGGGCTTCAGCTGTTCTTTGGCGGCACCAGCTTGCTGATTGTCGTCAATGTGACGGTGGATACGATTGCCCAGATTCAAAGCCACTTGCTGGCGCTGCAATATGGCGATCTGATCAAGAAGGCCAAGCTCAAGGGCCGCATGCGCTGATAACAGCGCGCGGTCGATCGGGCTGATACTATCAATTTCGCAGGTAAGGGGATCTGCCGTGAACATCATTTTGTTGGGCCCTCCGGGCGCGGGCAAGGGCACTCAGGCCCAGCGTCTGGTTGAAAAATACGGCATGGTCCAGCTGTCTACCGGCGATATGCTGCGTGCGGCAGTCAAGGCGGGAACGCCGGTTGGGCTTAAGGCCAAGGCCGTGATGGACGCTGGCGAACTGGTGTCTGACGAGATCGTTTCGGACCTGATTGGCGATAGCCTGGACGCCTTGGGCGCTGATACGGGTGCGATATTCGATGGCTATCCGCGCACGGCGGCGCAGGCTGAATCGCTGGAAGGCATTTTGACATCGCGCGGCCGCAGTCTTGATCACGTCATCGAACTGAACGTCGATGAGGACGCGCTTGTCGATCGCATCACCGGTCGCTTTACCTGCGGCAGCTGCGGCGAAGGCTATCATGATCGCTATAAGCAGCCCGCCAAAGAAGGCGTCTGTGACAAGTGCGGAAGCACCGAGTTCAAGCGCCGTCCGGATGACAACGAAGAAACCGTGCGCACGCGTATGGCCGAATATCGCGCAAAGACCGCACCGATCCTGCCGATTTACGAAGCTCGCGGCCTTGTAAAGCGGGTGGATGGCATGGCCGATATGGACACGGTTACAGAATCGCTGATCGCTATATTGGGCTGATTATCGCTTGATGGAGAATAGGTCTGGACCAGAATCGGTTACAGGCCTTACCATCCCGGGCATGACTAAATTTGCCCCCCAAAATATCATCGGGGCCGTCCTTGGGGCGGCCCTTTTTTCGTGCCTGTCAGCGGCGCCTGCGCATGCCGAATTGGTACAGCAATCGCCCAGTGGTTTCGTAGTGCGTCACACGGTAGAAGTTTCGAAGCCGCCGTTAGAGGCTTGGGATACGCTGATTGCGCCATCACGCTGGTGGGCGAAGGAACATAGCTGGTCAGGCGATCCGGCCAATTTCTTTCTCGATGCGCAGGCGAGCGGCTGTTTCTGCGAACAATTGCCGCCCCCCAAAGGCGCGCCAGAGGGCACGCGCCGGGGCAGCGTTGAGCATATGCGGGTGATCTATTCCGAGCCAGGCCGGGTGCTGCGTCTGTCGGGCGCCTTGGGGCCGCTACAGGGCGAGGCGGTGCAGGGCACGCTCACCGTCACGCTCAAGCCTGTTGAGGGCGGTACGCGCATCCTGTTTGAATATGTGGTGGGCGGCTATATGCGCTTTCCCGTCGCGGACATTGCGCCCCAGGTTGATAAGGTCATAACCATGCAATTGGGCCGCCTTGCCATGGCGGCAGGGCCCTTGGTGCGGTCTGGATCAGAAAAGCCAGCGGCAAAGGCCGGGGCGGGGGAGGCTCTGCCAGCC
>JBGSTI010000193.1:0-4662 GCA_041736605.1 Sphingomonadaceae bacterium | reverse complement strand
CCAACATCCTGCAACAGCGGATTGAGGCCCTGGCCCTGCTTTTCGGGCGAGGGCAGCCGCTCAAACGGGTTCGACGAGAACAACAGAAAGGCATAAAAGCCAAGGCTGACAAAGGCTTGCCCCGCCAGCGTCGCCACTATCATTTTAATGTCCAGCCGCCGTTCGAACAGCGCGACCAAAGCGCCCGACAGCGCCATGATCGTGATCCATAGCAGCATCGACCCTTCGTGATTGCCCCAGGTTCCAGCCAGTTTGAAAATGAAGGGCTTGTCCGAATGGCTGTTGGCGGCAACCAGCTTCACCGACAGATCGGTGCGCAGGAACAGCCAGATCAGCATCGCGAAAGACAGGCCGGTCAGCACGCCTTGCGCAATCGCCACGGGCCGCATGATCGCGCCCAATTCGGCGCGGCGGGTCAACGCCAATATGCCTGCCACCAGTTGCAGCAGTGCCAGCGCGGCGGCGAGCCACAGGAAACCAAGGCCGGATTCTGCAATCATTGCGCGCTTCCTGTTGCGGGCTTGGCTGGGGCTTGCGCCGCCAGCGTATCATCCAGATGCTCAATCGCGGCGGCGTCCATGCCTTCCAATTCGCGCGGCATGTAATTTTCTTCATGCTTGGCCAGCAGCGTATCGGCCTTGAAGCTGCCATCCGCCGTCATCCGGCCCTCTGCGACAACGCCCGATCCTTCGACGAACAGGTCTGGCGTAATGCCCGAATAGACGACAGGCACCATGCCTTTGCCGTCGCTCACCCGGAACCGCACAGTGACGCCATCGGCATCGGTAACCAGCGAACCCTTTTGCACCATGCCGCCCAGCCGGATCGCCTGATCCACTTCGGCCTTGCCCGCCTTGATATCGGCGGGGGTAAAGAAATAGCTGGCCTGATCGCGCAGCGCGAATACCGCCAGCAAGGTCGCACCGATCAGGGCGACCATGGCGATGATGATCAGCACCAGCCGCTGATGCTTGGGCTTGAACCCGCCCATGCCCTTATCCTGGCCATTCGAACCGCTCATTTGCCGCGCACCTTTTCCAGCCGCTTTTCCGCCCGGCGCAGCGCGATTAGCGACCATGCCACTATCAACAGCGTGCCGATAATCCCCACGGCATAGGCCGCGACAACAAAATCCCATTGGGAGAGGTTTTCGCGCATCGTCTCTTTCAGTCCATGGCCAGACGGCGCAGCCGTGCTTCGGCCTGAATTTCGGCCAGCATGGTGCGCATACGGATCAGTACAATTGCGCCGAACAGCAAGGAAAAGCCCAGGGTCGCAATCAGCAACGGCCACAGGAATGTGGGGTCAATCGCCGATTTGCCCATGGTGATGCTGGGCGGTTGGTGCAGGCTGTTCCACCACACCACAGACCGATTGATGATCGGAATGTTGATCGCGCCGACCAGCCCGAAAATCGCCACCACCCGGCTGCCCCCGCCGCGCCCGTCCACCGCGTCCCGCTGGCTGGCGTCTGACAGGGCGATATAGCCGATATAGAGGAATAACAGCACCAGCATCGATGTGATGCGGCCATCCCATACCCACCATGTGCCCCATGTCGGCCGTGCCCAGATGGCGCCAGTGATCAGGCAGATGGCGGTGAAAAACGCGCCGGGCAGTGCCGATGCGCGCGCGGCAATGCTGGCCAGTGGATGCCGCCACACCAGTTCGATCAGGCTGGCAATCGCAATGCTGGTCCAGCCGCCCATGCCCAGCCACGCGGCGGGCACATGGATATAGAGGATGCGAACGGTATCACCCATCAGCCGGTCCTGCGGCGTGGCGAACAGCCCGAACCACAGCGACCCAGCGACCAGCAACAGGCCGGACACCAGCAAAATCGGTGTCAGCGGTCGGGCCAGTTTCAAAAACCGGGCAGGATTGGCAAAGCCATGCATCTTGGGCAAAATCACATGTTTGAGGCGGGCAGGATGCGACCCCTGTCGCTTATGATTTCGCCTTTGCCATGCAGACTTGCCAGCGGCAAGAGGCAAGTGATTTTGTGGGGAGGGCAGATTGTACCCCGGCGAAAGCCGGGGTACAGTTAACAGGGCATTCCTGTGCCCCGGCTTTCGCCGGGGTACAGTCAGTCGATTTTAGAAATCCAGCCCGACATTCACGTTGATATTGGGCGATTTGTCACCCGTCTCACGCCGGTCATCACTGATGGGCCAGGCGCTTTCAACTTCGACATTCAGCTTGCCCATGCGTCCGCGCAGGCCGCCGCCCGCTGACAGGATGCTGCCGTCGCTGGTTGATGGGCCACGCTGCCAGGTGGCACCGCCATCGATAAAGCCATAGGCCTGCACATTGTCGATCCAGCTTAACGGCTGGCGGAAATCGCGGCGCAATTCGACAAGGCCAGTCACGCCATTTTCGCCGAGCAATTCACTGAAATCATAGCCGCGCACGCTGCCGGGGCCGCCGATGGACAGTTCCTGTGATGAAAACAGCGCGCGATTGGCGATCTGACCGTTGGCCGCCATGCGGACACTGAAACCATGGCCCAATGGCTGATACAGGCTGGCCCAGAAACGGCTTTTGGTGAACACGCCATCGCCATCGCGGCGTGAAGCCAGAGGGTCACCATTGCGCGTGGTATCAAACAGATCAACGCCCTGGCTGACCTCGGCACCCAAATTAAAGCTGCCCTTGCCCAGACGCTGGGTGGCAGACAGGCCGACCGACAAGGTCACCTGATTATCCTGGCGAATCAGCACGTCCAGCACATCCTGTTCGATGCTGAGATATTGCGCGCCAAATGTGGCGGCGATGGTGGTCTGGGCATTGCGCATCAGCACATGGCGTATATTGGCCCCGGCAAACAGGCTGGTCCCTTGCAGGCCCGATCCGCTGAACCCCGAACCGGGTTCATTGCTGCCATAAGAGCCTGACAGTGCCAGCCTTGTATCGGGCGATCCCAGGGCAATTTCATAATCCAGCGCAAGCGAGGCAATTTCCTTGCGATCCAGCGGATTGGTGCGCAGCCGGGCGCGCAGCATATCGGTGGAATCGATCAGGCCAGCCGTCCCCACGCTGATTCTGGCGCGCAAGGGGCCAAATCGGTCCGTGCCATAATTGTCCACGCCGATCTGACCGAAATAGCGATCTTCCTCGACCGTGATTTCCACGATGCCGATATCGCCCTGTCGCAAAAAGCGTGTGCCTTTGATTTTGATGGCAGGGATGGATCGGGCTTGCAGGATCGCGATACTCAAACTGTCGCGATGCGCGGTCTGGCCGACCAGTTGCTGCATGATGTCGCGCAGGGCGGCATTGTCGCTGCCGATTACACGCAAATCGTCAATCGTGCCGTTGGTGAGTTCCACCACCAGTTCGCCATCGCGAATTGCCTGACGCGGCACTTTGGCGCTGGCAAAGACATAGCCCTGTTCACGCGCAATCGTGGCGATTTCGCCGACCAATTGGGCCAGCTCTTCGCTGGTCGCCGGGGCATCGGTGACGCTGGCAATGGCATCGGCAAACAGCGCCTCATCCATGCCTTCGGCACCGGCAATTCGCACGGTCCGAATGTCACGCCCTGTTGCTGCCATGGGCATGGGGGCCGGGGGCGCAGCGATCATAGGCGGGGGGGCTGACTCTGGTTCGATGCGTTCTGGCGCGGGGTCATAGGCCAGCGGCTGGGCAAAGGTTTCAGGCCGCTGGGCCTGTTGGTCCATAACCGGGGTTTCGCCGTCACGCGGCACGATCACCCACGCGCCCTCCACCGTCTGCGCCAAGGCAGGCGCGGCGATTCCCATCCCTGCGGACAGGGCGGCAACAATGGCTGTGTGGCCCATGGCAAGGCGGAGGCTACGGCGCAAGAATCAGTCCCGAGTAACTATTGGAACCGCCGCTATACCCATAGAATCTTGTAAAATAGTTAGGAACCACGGGCCTTGGTTGCCCGTGGCCCGACCCGATTTTAACGGGTTGTTCACCCATTGGCTTAAGTGGTGTTTACAGATTGGAGGATATTACGGTCGACGGAAATCTATCCAAGCACCTCCAATTTTCGGACCAGTGACCATGTTGAAGCATATCCAAAGCCTGTTCGTTGCATTCTGCGCCATCGTGTTGATGATGGGCGGATCCACGGCGCATGCACAGAGCGCAACATGGCGCATTTCCGAGGTGTCGGGCCAGGTGTCGGTGGAAAAGCCGGGCCTTACCAAGATCGCCGTCACGGGCAGCAATTTGGCGGTGGGTGATGCGATTGCCACGGGGCCGCGCGGCCGCGCCGTGATTGTGCGCGGTGATCAATATGTCGTGGTGCGTCCCAACAGCCGCATCCGCATCGCCCGCCCTGAAAAGCCGGGCACCTTTACGCAGATCATTCAGGATCTGGGCAGCGCCCTGTTTCAGGTTGACCGCCGCACCGATCCGCATTTTGGCGTGCAAACGCGCTATATGGCCGCTGTGGTCAAGGGCACACGCTTTGAAATTACCGTAACCGAAGATGGCACGCGGCTGGACGTTGAAGAGGGCGCTGTGGCTGCGGCCACCCCCGATGGCGGCGTGTCTGAACTGATCACGCCGGGCAACAGCGCCATGATTGACGCCAGCGATCCGTTCCAGATGCGAATCGAAGGCCCCGATGCGCGCGTATTGCGTTCGCCTGACGCTGCGGCGACAGTGGCACCGCCCGCCGTGGCTGCTGTG
>JBGSTI010000243.1:0-2092 GCA_041736605.1 Sphingomonadaceae bacterium | reverse complement strand
GCGGGTCGCGGCAATCGCACTACGGGCACCGTGATTGGCGGCGTTGTTGGCGCTGTCGCAGGGGCCGCGATTGATCGGTCGGAAGATGATCCGTGCCGCGAGTATCGCCGTGCACCCCAAGGAGGCGGCTATGCGCAACAGGGTGGCTATGCCCAGCCGGGTTACGGCTATGCGCCGCAGGGCTATTATTACGCCTATGCGCCGCAGCAGCCGATGGTGACCACCGTTGTGGTGCAAAGCCAGCCGATGGTGACAACCACCACCACGACCATCATCGAGGAAGAATATGTCACCCGCCCGGCCGCGCGCCGCGTCTATAAGCCCAAGCCCAAGGCAAAGCCGCGCGCCAAGCCCAAGCCACGCTGCGTTTGCCGCTAAAACAGGAAAGGGCCGGAATGATCCGGCCCTTTTTGTTTGTGCGACTATCAATCAGGAGTCACTTCGCCTCGTCCACCTTGCGATAGGGCGTGAACTGGCCCAGCGTGCAGAACCCGCCCTGGATGCCAGACGTGCGGTCCACCATCCGCCACGTATCATTTTCGCAGCTTTGCGACGTGCCAAACTGTTCGCTCACCACAATGTCGCGATCATTGGCAAGACCGTTGCAAGACCCGCGCAGATCGTTGCGCCAGATCAGCTTGCCCGATGCACGGAACAGCACCACATCATCGCTGACCCGGATCATGTTGCGCGCATCGCTTTGGCTGATGCAACGCACCGGCTCTCCCGCCACTTTGCCGCCCAGTTCCTTTTCCAGGATCGCCATCTGCTTTTCGGTCATTGGCGGCTTTTCGCTGCGGTCTTGATTGGCCGCACAGCCGCTGAGCACCAGCAAGGATGCTGCCGCCAAAGCGGGGGCTTTCAACAATGTCATGGTCATGAGTTTAGCCTTTCGTGTCACAGCCCCCTGTGTAGAAGGTAGCATAGCACGCCCCTTAACCCGCTACCAAGTGCCCGTATTGGGCATGCTGGCCCATGGTTCCTGCGGCGGCAAATTGCCTTCCTGAAGCAGCTCGATCGAAATGCCATCGGGGGTGCGCACAAACGCCATATGGCCATCGCGCGGCGGGCGGTTGATCGTGACGCCAGCATCCATCAGCCGCTGGCAGGTTTTGTAAATATTCTCGACGCGATAGGCCAGATGCCCGAAATTGCGGCCACCATCATAAGGTACTGGATCCCAATTGTGGGTGAGTTCAACCTCGGCAATGCCCTCCTCGCCCGGACAGGCGAGGAAAATCAGCGTGAAACGCCCCTGCTCGCTGGAAAAACGGCGCACTTCGGTGAGGCCGATATGCTCAAAAAAACGGATGGTGGCATCAGGATCAGTGACGCGGATCATTGTGTGCAGATATTTGGGCATGGCAGTCTCCTGAAGGCATTCACAAACAGTTCATCGATGAAATTGCACAACTCATCGCAGGCGGACGCGATCAACTGTGCGGGTCGCCTTTCTCTATTGGGGACCGACCATGGAACATCAAGAGCCTGCATCGCCTTCGTCTGCCTCTTTCTGGAAGGAGGGGCGCACAAAGCTGTGGTTGGGCAGCGCCTCGATCCTGGCGGTGGGCCTGATCGCGGGTGGCTATCTGCTTGGCGAAGGCCTGACCCGTGCGCATCAGGCCGAGCGCGCGGTGACCGTGCGTGGCCTCGCGGAGAAGGACGTTACCGCTGATCTCGCCACCTGGACTATAGCCTATTCCGCCAAGGCCGAAGACCTTGCCAGCGCACAGGCCAGCGTGGATCGTGATACGCAATCCATCCGCGCGTTTTTCACCGAACTGGGTTTCAAGGGCGATGATTTACAGCCGACCGGCGTCAACGTGTCGCAATTCACCGAAAATGGCCTGTCCAGCTTTACCGTGCGTCAGCGCATGACATTGCGCACCACCGACATCAAAAAGGCCGAGGCCGCCGTGCGCCGCCAGTTTGATCTGGTGAAGCGCGGCGTGGTGCTGGAAGAAGGATCGGGCATGGCCTATACCTTCACCAAGCTGAACAGCATCAAGCCCGAAATGGTGGCCGAAGCAACCAAGGACGCGCGCAACGCCGCAGAACAGTTTGCCAAGGATAGCGGCACCGGCGTCGGCAC
>JBGSTI010000220.1:0-4085 GCA_041736605.1 Sphingomonadaceae bacterium | reverse complement strand
CGGTGCGGACGAGGAAAAAGCCCCAGTCGGCGTGCTGCGCCATCGTCGTCCAGGTCTTCTGGCCGTTGACGACATAATGATCGCCATCCCGCACCGCCTTGGTGCGCAGGCTGGCAAGATCAGATCCGGCGCCGGGTTCGGAATAACCCTGACACCACCAGTCATCGCCAGACAGGATGCCGGGCAGGAACTTGGCCTTTTGTTCAGGCGTGCCAAAGGTGTAGATCACCGGGCCAACCATCGACAGGCCAAACGGCATCAGGCGCACACAATCGGCGCGCGCGGTTTCTTCAGACCAGATATATTTCTGCGTCGGTGTCCAGCCCGTGCCGCCATATTCGACTGGCCATGCCGGAGCGACCCAGCCCTTTTTCGCCAATATGCGATGCCATTGGAGGAAATCCTCCTTTGACATTTCCTCGCCCTCATCCTGTTTGCCGCGCAGATCGGCGGGATAATTTTCGGCGATGAAGGTGCGCACTTCCTGCTGGAAGGCAAGGTCTTCCGGGCTGAAATCTAAATGCACTTGGGGTCTCCCGATAGGTCTGTTGTTGTGCTTGAATGGCCGCAACTCTGCCAGAGCGGGCCTTGGTGTCAAGCGAAACCACCGGGTAATTAAACGATCCGTTAAATCGCTCAAATGCGTAAATTTAACAATTTTATATCAATGATTTAGTATCTATTGAATGCGCACGCGAAATACGAACTGGGCGCTGGCCGGGGCCGATGGCGTGCCAGCGGCCATGGTGCCTGATGGTTTGATCCGAAGGCCCGTAACGGCGCTGTCAAAGCCATCGACATCGGGGCTGGGGCTATAATCATAGGGGCCGACACCGCCTGCCCGATTGGTCCATTCGACCAATGGCGACGTTGCGGCAAGGCCGCTCGACGGGCTGCCGTCGATCATCGTCACAGGGCCGCCAGAGGCGCTGACTTGGGTGGCCAGATCGGCGGGCATGACGTCGTCAATCGTGATCGAATCGGTACCAATCATCGCGGTACCTTCATTGCGGATGGTGATTCGATATTCGATAATCGCGCCGGGCAATCGGCGCGGCGATGACGTGCCGTTGATGGGGTCTGAAATCAGCACAGACACCTTGTCGACATTCAGCGCGACGGTGGTCGGCGTGACGCTGGCGGTGTTATTGGCCATGACCGGATCGGGCGAGGAGGCGGTCACGGTGGCGCTGTTGTCATAGGGGCCGGTTGAATTGACCGTGACGGTCAGCGTCAACGTGGCGCTGGCACCGGGGGCTAGATTGCCGATGGTCCAATCAGGATCGACAAAGCTGCCCGTGCTGACCACAAAGCTGTCGATGGCATAGCCTGCCAGCACGTTATCGGTGGCCACCACATCGCGGGCCAAAGACGGGCCGCTATTGCTGACCGTGACGGTGAATACCGCTTGCTCGCCAACCACCGGATTGGGAATGTTGACGGTTTTGGTAATGCTGACATCGGCGGAGATGGTAATGCTGTTGGTATCGCTGGCGCTGTTATTGGCCGAGACCGGATCGAACACGCCCGTGCTCGATGGATCAATGGTCACAATGTTGGTGATGCTGGTTAGTTCCGATGCCGGATCAACCAGCGCGGTAACGGTAAAGGTCGCCGTTCCCAGCGGGGCCAGCGTTACATCGGTGTTGATCGCGCCCGAACCGCTGGCCGCAGCGCAGCTTGATCCGCTGCTGGCGGTGCAGGTCCATGCGGTAAAGGCCATGTCCTCTGGTTCGGGATCAAACACGGGCAGGCCCGCCACAGTCAGCACCGACGAATTGTTGATGATCGTGATGGTATAGCTGGTGCTGTTGCCCGCGATCAGCGTGCTGACGGCATCGGATTTGGTCACCGCGACATCGGCATTGCCCGAACTGACCAACGTGGCCGATGTGCTGTTTTGATTGGTGCGCCCCTGCGCCGAGGTCATGGCCCCTGCGGACACAACATTGGTGAGCGCGCCAACAGCGGTGGGTGTAACATCCACGGCCAATTCGCAAACAGCGCCTGCCGACATGCTGCCAGCGACCCAGGCAAAGCTGCTGCCACCGGAGGTTGCACTGATGGTGCCACCACAGGTGCCAGCAATCGCGGTGCGGGCAGCAGCGGGCACCGGCGCGATCTGTAAGCCCGAAGGCAAATTATCGGTCAACGAAATGCTGCTGAGCGCAAGGGCGAGCGAGGCCGGATTGCTGATCGTCAGCGTCAGGCGCGAGACCTGGCCCGGCACCACTGAAATTGGTGAGAAGGACGAACTGATGCTGATCCCGTCGACCACATTCACCGTGGCGCTGGCCGCCGTGAGGTTTGATACGGCACCGGCGCTGGTATTGGCGGTGACATTGCCGATGGCAATCGTGTTGACATAGGTGCCCAAGGTCGACGGTGCGGTTACATTGACGCTGACCGTGCAACTGGATGACGAGGAAATGACAGTGCCCAATGATGCGCCGGTCATCGATAAAGTCGTGGCCCCCGGCGTCGCGCTTATTGTGCCGCCACTGCAAGTCGACGAAACCGACGGGCTTGGCGCGATGACAAAGCCTGAGGGTAGGGGATCAGTAAAACTGACATTGGTCATGAACGCAGCATAGGCGGCGCGCGATACCGTCACTGATATGCGAACCACCGATCCGGTGGGAACATTGGCTGCGGCAAATGTCGTGGACACGGTGATCGGCGCAGCCACAGTCAGCCGTGCGGTGGCCGACACCAGATTATTGCCCAGCGAGGTGCGCAACCCATTGACGGCAATGGAATTGGTGCGATTGCCAATCAGCGCGCTGTTGCCCACCTCCACGCCCACAGTCACTGTGCAAGTGCCGGGGCTGCTGGCAGAGCTTGCCGCCGGTATGGAGCCACCCGTAAGCACGATACTGTTGCCGCCCGATGGTGCGCTCAAACTGCCGCCACAGGTCGTGCTTGGCGTCACGCTGCTGGCCACGGTAAAGCCGGTGCCCATGGTGGTCAGGTTATCGGTGAGGTTGGTAATCGCTGCCGCTGTGCCAATCGTGCGGTTGGTCAAGGTGATGGTGAGCAGCGAAACACCCGTGCGCGGCGCGGTGGTGGGGCTGAATGCCTTTGCGACTGAAACCGATGATACCAGCAAGGTCGCCGATGCCGCATTATAACTGATCCCGCTAATCGCGCCTGCCGCAATCGAATTGCTGTAATTGCCATTGGCTGGCGCCGTAACCGTCATGGTGATGGTGCAGCGCGTGTCGGCAACGCCGCTGGGCGCAGCGGCCAGCGTTGCACCGGTCAGGCTGATCGTCGTAGCCGTAAAGCTGGCAGTGCCGCCACAGGTGGTGGAGACGCCGCCAGTGATGGTTATGCCCGTGGGCATGGCGTCGCTGAAGGAAAAGCCAGTAATGGCGGCGGCATTGAAATTGATCAGCGTGATCGTGTGCGTGCTGGTCTGCCCGGCATTGATTGCGGCTGGGTTGAAAAGGGCAGTAACCGCTGCGCCCTTTTGCACGCGGATCGAACGGCTGATCGCGGCGCTGTTGCGGGCGGACTGGTCTGATGTGATGGCATTGGCGGCTATCGAAATGCTGGCATTGCCGTCTGCCGGGATATTCGTCGAATTGCGCGCGACGAAATTGGCCTCAATCACGCAATTGCCGCCAACCGGGATCGTGCCGCCACTTAAGGACCAGGTGGTGCCATCGGCCGGAACCGTGGTGGTGCCGCCACAGGTGCTGGTCATTGATGGCGTGGGCGCGAATTGCAGCTGCGTGGGCAAAGTGTTGGTAAAGCCAACGCCCGTCAGCGCATAGGCGTTGCTGTTGTTCAGTTGCAGCCGCAGCCGCACCGAACTGCCCAAGCCGTGAATATTGGCGACGCTGACCGTGGCGGTGCCGGTGATCGGGTTAACCGGATAGATATTAAGCGTGGTGGTGGACGTGTTGGTGGCGGCCCCGATGCTGCTGGAGACGCTGGCACCGGGCAGGGTGAAGACATAGCTGGTCGGCGGGCTGGGCGGAGTGGCACGCACGCTAACCTCGATCAGGCAGCGGCCGGGATTGCCCGCAACCGACGCCGCGACATTGCCGCCAGACAGGCTGATGCTGGTGCCGCCCATC
>JBGSTI010000135.1:0-3734 GCA_041736605.1 Sphingomonadaceae bacterium | reverse complement strand
GCCTCGGCCTCGGCTGGCGACAGGTCGGCGGTGCGGGCGCTGGGATGGCCGTGATCGGTCGAGGTCGCGCCCATAGAGGCAAAAAAGGCGCGGCGCTGGCGATGCGCGGCCAGATAGCCGGACCAGCTGAAGCAATCCTCGCCCGTCAGGCTGGACAGGGTTTTGAGATTGTCGCCAAAGCCTTCAAATTCAGGATCAATCACGGGATCGGGGCGATAGGCCGTGATGACTCGGCCCTGCCAGCCGCTATCCCGGATCGCCTGATGATGGCGCAAATCATCCAGCGGGCTTTCGGTGGTAGCAATCACTTCGATATTATAGCGGTCAAACAAGGCGCGCGGTTTGAAGGCATCGGTCGCCAGCTTGGCGGTGATCGTATCGAAATAATGATCGGATGTTTCGGCGCAAAGCTGCACATCGATGCCAAAGCTTTCGGCGAACACCCAATCGAGCCACAGGCGCGAGGGCGTGCCGCGAAACAGGTGATAGCGTTCCGCCAGCAACCGCCAGCTTTCGCGCGGATCGGCGGCTTTGTTGCGGATGCCCAGCGCCTCTAGCGGCACGCCCTGCGAATAGAGCATGCGGAATACATAATGATCGGGATGGATCAACAGGTCCGTCGCATTGCCGAAATGGGCGTCGCTGGCCCACCATTGCGGATCGGTATGGCCATGCGGGCTGATGATCGGCAGCCCCGCGACCTCGGCATAAAGGCGGCGGGCAATATTGCGCGTATCAGGGTCGGATGGAAACAGCCGGTCGGGATGCAAAGCAAGGCGGCGAGTCATACGGCATGTCCTTTTGAATCAGGGCCGGACCAGCGCCAAACTGCGCCGGAAATTCAGGCCTTTGCCCCACTATGACAACGGTGTCATGAATTTCAAGCCTTGGGGTGAAAAATGCTGATCTGTGGGACTTGGCCCTACGCTACCACCGGTCGGATACCAGCTAACATCATGCCCTGTCCGCGCGATAGATGGCGGTCAACGATGGGCTTGTCCTGTGGATCGCGCATCTGGATCAGCAAGGTTGTGCGCGCCTCGGTCGAAAGATTGAGGCCTGATCCATGGATCAGCAGATAGTTGAACAGGATCACATCGCCCGCCTTTGCCGGGATCGGCAGGGCATCGTCTATCGCATAGCCGGGCAGATGCCGATCCTCACCCACCGGATCGAGCGGGCCAAGCTTGTGCGATCCGGGCACGACGCGCAGACACCCTTTTTCGATGGGAGCATCATCAAAATGGATGATGGCCGCTGTCATCGATTGTCCGGCGTGTGGGAAATAATGATAATCCTGATGCATTGGAAAGGGCGAGCCATTTTCGGGCGGCTTGATGAACATCTTGCTGTGGTGAAGCTGAATATTGGGGCCGATCAGCCCCTGGGCGACGCCGGTAAAGCGCGGATCGGTCAACAGCCGGGTGATCGCGGCGCTTTCAAATTGCACGTCATGACAATGGGTGATTTTGGTATCGGCATTTTTGACGCTGGCCCAGGTGGCATCAGGATTTCCAAGCCGGTCGGCCAGCGCGTGGATTTCGGCGCGCAAAGCGGCGCATTCCGACGGGGTGAACATGGCCTCAACATGGATAAAGCCGTTATCGGCATAAAAATCCCGCTGGTCCTGTGTCAGGTTCATATCGGTCCCTCAAAGCATGGTGGAAAAGAATTGCTGTTCCAGCGGCATCATCGCGGCGCCAATCGCACAGGCATCGACCTGCGTTTCCGAAATCATGATCTTGGGCAGCGGGCGCGGTTCGGATCGGCGGGCGTCGTCATACAGTTCGATGACCGGAATGATCTTTTGCGCCAGAGCGGGGGGCAAGCGGCCGCCCAGAACAATCGCTTCCGGGTCGAGGAGTGCGGCGATGGACGAGGCAATCAGTGACAAGGGGTCGCGTGCCCGCTCCACCCATTCATCGACGCCCGGCCAGCTTTCGTTGAAATCCGCCAGCATCGCGGAAATACCGCTCACCGCAACGCCGTGACGGCGCACCGATTGCAGCAAGGTTTCCAGATTGGGCTCCTGAAACATGTTGCGCGGCAAGACGAGACCAATTTCGCCGCCATTGCCATGCACACCGCGCGACAGCTTGTGATTGGTGATGACCCCGCCGCCGATGCCAGCGGCAATGAACACATAGACGAAATTCTGAAATTCGCGGCCCGCGCCCAGAAAGCTTTCCCCGATAGCAGCCGCATTGCCATCATTCTCAACCCAGGCCGGGATGCCCAGCGCGTCGCTGAATAGTGCATCCACCTGCACCATCGCCCAGTCATCGAGCGCGCGCGGCGGATTGTATCGCGATTTGCCATCCAGACAATAGCCCGAAATGCCGATGCCAACGCCCACCAGCCGGTCCTTCGCAACGGCATTGGCGGCCAGAAAGCGATCGGTAACATCGCCCAGCCGTTCAAACACGGCCTTGCGGCTCATCACCGGCATTTCCAGATAATCATAGGCCACCACTTGGCCCGAAAAATCCATGAGCAGCACCGACATGGCATCGGTCATCAGCGCGACGCCCAGCGAAAAGGCATGATCGGGGGCAACTTCGATTTCGATGCGGGGCTGGCCCCGGCGGCCATTGGAGCGCCGGTCGCCAAGACGCAGCGCGCCGCGCGTCACCAGATCATTGACCAGCCGCGACACGGTTTGTTGCGAAAGCCCGGTGGCTTTGACGATTTCAGGCTGGGTTGCGCCATGCTGACGCAACACATGCCCCAATATGCGCGATTCGCTTTCCGACGGCAGGGTGAGGGGATCAGGAAGGGATTTGAGGCGAGACATGCCCCATGAATGACAAAATTTTGCGGGTGCCGCAACATATAACCCCTAATAATACTTATAGTGGGTTGTAATCGCTTTTGGGATTGCCTAGGACGTGAGTCGAAATTGGGGTCGATGCGAATCCCAGATCGAAGGAGAGGTATTCATGAAAGCATATTCCACCCTCGCGGCATCGCTGTTCAGCGTCTCTTTGCTGGCGCTAACCCCGTCCATGGCTTTGGCTCAATCAGCCCCGGCGCCGGCCGATGAAGACGCGCCCAATGCCGACGAAATCGTCGTCACTGGCACCAATGCCAGCCGCAATGCCCAGAATACCCCGCTTTCGATTGCCCTGGTGGATGAGGCGGACCTGCGCACCTTTACCGGATCGGGCAGCCAGGCCGATCTGTTGCAGCAGCTTCCCGGCCTGAAAACCGAGGGCGGCGGCGGTGAAGTGGCCACCAATTTCCGAGTGCGCGGCCTGCCATCGGGCGGCCAGTTTGAATTTACGCCGATCAACTATGATGGCGTAACGGTGCTCAGCGCCTTTGGTCTGAACTCTTCGGCGTTTGACTTTTTTGCCCGTAATGATCTGGGCATCGACCGGCTGGAATTTGTGAAGGGCGGCGTATCGAACCTGTTCGGCGTCAGCTCGACCGCCGGGATCATCAACTATATTTCGAAAACCGGAACGGCAGACCCGCACGGCACGTTCCAGCTCGAAGTGGCCGAGGACAATCGCTATCGCGGCGATTTTGCCTATCAGGGGCCGCTGGGCGAGAACACGTTCATGGCGTTTTCGGGCTTTTACCGCTATGATGAAGGCCCGATCGATACGGGCATTCCGACCGAAGGCTTTGCCCTGCGCGGCAATATCAAGCATGAATTTTCCGATGGCTCGGGCTCGTTCACGCTTTATGGCAGCTATATTGACGACCGCGCCAATTTCTATCTGCCGCTG
>JBGSTI010000124.1:0-4857 GCA_041736605.1 Sphingomonadaceae bacterium | reverse complement strand
TGATCGAGGGCAAAGCCGAACGATCCGGCAGCACTTGGGCGGTCTGGCCAGCCAGCAACAGGCTGGCAAACAGCCCCGCCCCCAAAATCAGGCTGGCAGAGGCCGACGCCGCCTGCTCCTGCCGCCGATCACGATCTGCATAGGCCATCAACAAACCCCCATGCCGCCAACCCCTGACGGCTTAGGTGTTCATATTTAGGTCCATTAAGCTGAATGGATGCTGATCAGCCACCAAAGGGCGGGACAATCGGACCACCCAGTTCAATGGCCTTTTGATAGGCCGGACGCGCTTTCAAGCCCGCCAGCCAGCGCGCCAGATGGGGCCGCGTCTGCAACTGGCCCATCGCCTCACACAGTTCGATCAGATATTCGAGGTTGATATCCGCCGCCGTCAGATCGCTGCCGACCAGAAAATCGCGGCCCTCCAGCGTGGCATCGGCATGATCGAGCAGCTTGACCAATTCCGCGCCCATGAAACCCTTGGCCGCATCCGATAGTTGCAGTCGCCCTGCCAGCATCATCAATATGGCCGACATGCCCAACGTGCCCTCGGCAAAATGCAGCCATTCCAGATAGGCGGCGCGATCATCGCTGCCCGGTGCCGCGCCAAAGCGGCCTTCGCCAAAACGCTCAACCAGATATTCCAGGATCGCGCCCGATTCCATCATCACCTTGCCGTCCACTTCAACCGTCGGGGCCTTGGCCAGCGGATGCACGGCGGCCAGCGACGGCGGCGAACGGAATGTGGTGGAATCGCGGCTATGCTGCACCAGATCATAGGCGACGCCCATTTCCTCCAGCAGCCACAGAACACGGGTCGAACGCGAAAAATTCAGATGGTGCAGGCGGATCATCGGGCAGTCCTCTTTTTTGTTTCAAACAGTTGCCCGGTGATCCTCAAGGATTTTGCCGCATTGCGCAAGCTCTGCCTCATGGCCCTCTTCGCGCCATGTTTCGGCCAGCGCCTCGGCCTCCCAATGCTGCATCGCGGGCAGTTTCAACATGACCTCAGTCCATGCCTGTGCAAGCGGCCCCAGCGCAAAGCCATAGGTACGGTGACGAAACACGACGGGCGCAAAAAACGCATCGGCCGCGCTGAATGGCCCCGCCAGAAATGGCCCGCCAAACCGGCTGAGCCCTTCCTCCCACAATTCGGCCAAGCGCGCGCAATCATGCGCAAGCGCGGACGACGGCGCGCCGGGATTAACACGAACGCCAACATTCATGGTCATTTGCGACCGCAAGGCGCCAAAGCCGCCATGCATTTCGCAAACGGCAGAAAAGGCCCAGGCCCGCGCCGCCTCATCCTCTGGCCAGATGCCGCCATGGCGTTCGGCAAGATACAGCGTGATGCCCAGCGAATCCCAAATGGTCCGCTCCCCATCCAGCAATACCGGCACCTGACCAGTGGGCGAAAAGGCGCGGAAATCGTCATAATTGCTCAGCTTGGTGAACGGCTCGATCCGGTCGTCAAACGTGATGCCCAGTACAGACATCAGCAACCAGGGGCGCAGCGACCAGCTGGAATAATTCCGGTTGGCGGTGATGAGGGTGTATTGGGGGGTCATGCCAATATTTCCTGACATTTGATGTGGCTACGCAAATCGGACTGTGTGAATAGTGGCACCGCTTGTGCCATGATCGCGCGTCGGATGTCCGGCATGGCCAAGTCTCTCTCATGCATCAGATCGACCTGATAGGGCAGATCGCTCTCTTCCAACGCCACTTGGATCAACAACATATCGCCCAAACCAATGGGACCGCAGATCAAAAGGTCAATATCCGACCCCGGCCGCCAGCGTCCCGTTGCCCGTGAGCCATAGACGCTGACCTTGTCTATTCGGTTTGCAAACGGGGCGATGGCCGCAGCAATGATAAGACGGTGCCCTGCATCAATCACAGGCCGCGGATCAACCACGCGCCATCTGCTTATGCTCAAGCCCCTCAAGGACCGTCAGATATTGACCAATGATCAGGTCCAACCCCGCGTCTCGAACCGCCTGACTATAGGTGTGCGACAATTGGTTGCGCAGCTTGCCCATGGCCAGCCAGCTTTCGGCATCATCAATCAGCCCCGCGCGGTGGGCAGCACGAATTGTTGACCCCGGCGTCAAGGCATCGGGCGGTGCCAAATCCTCGGTCAACAGATCGGCGAGCAATTTCCAGCCCAGTTCCCACGCAATCTCAAACCGCTGAACCATCCCCGCCTTTTCCAGATCCGACAATGACCGGACTGCACAAAGCGCAACAGCTTCGCGCAGCCCATCCATGGCCGCTGAAAAATTGGCTAGCCGCTGACGCGACCGAGGCGGGAGATCACCATTCATTCAAACAATATACGCCGCCGTCGTCTTGGCCGCAATCTCTTCGGCTGTGACGCCCGGCGCCATTTCGATGAGGCGGAAGGGCGATTGGTGATCATCGCGGCGGAACACGGCCAGATCGGTGATGATCATATCCACAACGCCCCGCCCGGTCAGCGGCAGGGTGCATTCGGGGATGAATTTCGGGCTGCCATCCTTGGCGCAATGTTCCATCACCACGATGATTTTCTTGACGCCCGCGACCAGATCCATCGCGCCGCCCATGCCCTTAATCATCTTGCCGGGGATCATCCAGTTGGCAATGTCGCCATTTTCAGCGATTTCCATCGCGCCCAGCACGGTCAGGTCAATATGCCCGCCCCGGATCATGGCAAAGCTGTCTGCCGAGCTGAAATAGGCGCTTTGCGGCAATTCGCTGATCGTCTGTTTGCCGGCATTGATCAGGTCGGCGTCTTCATCACCCGCCAGCGGGAACGGGCCAATACCCAGCATGCCGTTTTCGCTTTGCAGCGTCACTTCCATGCCTGCGGGGATATGGTTGGCGACCAGCGTGGGAATGCCAATGCCCAGATTAACGTAAAAACCGTCCTGCAATTCCTGTGCAGCGCGCGCGGCCATATCGTCGCGGGTCCAGCCCTTGATAGTATCGCTCATCATGATGTCTCCCGGCTGCGCACGGTGCGGAATTCGATCTTTTTGTCATAGGGCGCGCCCACAATCATGCGCTTCACATAAATGCCCGGCAGATGAATGCTATCGGGATCAAGGCTGCCCACCGGCACCACTTCTTCCACTTCGGCCACGCAGATTTTGGCGGCAGTTGCCATGGGCTGGTTGAAATTGCGCGCGGTTTTGCGGAAAATCAGATTGCCGCTCTCATCCGCCTTCCAGCCCTTGATGATCGCCAGATCAGCAAAGATGCCGCGTTCCAGAATATAATCCTGGCCGTCGAAATTCTTCACTTCCTTGCCCTCAGCCACCAATGTGCCGACGCCGGTCTTGGTATAGAAACCGGGAATGCCAGCACCACCAGCACGGCAGCGTTCGGCCAAGGTGCCTTGCGGGCAAAATTCCACCTCAAGCTCGCCCGACAGGTATTGCCGTTCGAATTCCTTGTTCTCGCCCACATAGGACGAGATCATTTTCTTGACTTGGCGGGTGCGGAGCAACTTACCCAGCCCTTCGCCATCAATACCGGCATTGTTGCTGGCAATCGTCAGATCCTTGGTGCCCGCATCGCGGATCGCATCGATCAGTCGTTCAGGAATGCCACACAGGCCAAAGCCACCGGCACATACATGCATGCCATCAAACAACAGGCCGTCTAACGCTGCTGCCGCATCGGGATAAAGTTTTTTCATGGGTCAAACCTCATGCAGGGAATTTGCAGGGCAAAAGGCCGCAACGCCGTAACGGCGGGGGAATTCGAAGCCTCGGTTTTGGCCTTAGCCGGGGCCTGCGCAGACTGCAAGGCACCGATACGCATTCGGTTCATCGCATAACCCCGCTTCCTTTGATCAATATCAATACAGAATAGAAGCAAAGGTATAGTCTGCCCTTATCAGGCCATCGGGCTTGATCATAAGGGAAACAATGCCATGCGCTCGATCCTTGTTCACGCCGATCACAGCCCCTGTACCGAGGCCCGCCTGCAAACCGCTCTGGCACTGGCCCGGCGCACCAAAGGGCATGTGACCTGCCATATCAACACGCCGTTCAATCGCTTCATTGCCATGGACCCGTTTGGCGGAGCCTATATTTCGGCCGAGGCATTGAGCCGGGCGGCAACGGATGATGCGGCGCTGGAGGAGCGATTGGCTGCGCAATTGGGCCGCGAAGATGTGCCCTGGACCATCGACACAAGCCAGGACGAACTGGTCGATGCGTTAACCGGGGCGGCGCGCTTGGCCGATCTGGTTATCATTTCCGCCGATCCGGCCCAATCGAAACAGCGCCGCGCACCGGTGGCCTTGGTGGGTGCCCTCGCCTTGTCAACGCGCACGCCGCTGATGGTCATTCCGACCGACGCAAGCACTGTTGCCCAAGATGCGCCCGTGATGATTGCCTGGGATGGCGGGATCGAAGCCGCCAATGCGCTCAAGGCCTCGCTGGGCCTATTGGCAGGACGGCCGGTGCATGTGGTGACTGTCGCCGAAAAGGGCGACGCCTTCCCCTCGACAGAAGCGGTCAATTATCTGTCGCGCCATGATATCCATGCCGAATTGCACAGCGTTGATCGCAATGGCCTGACCATTGAGGAAACGCTGGAAAAAGCAGCGCAAGACGTCAAAGCCGGTCTGGTGGTCATGGGCGCCTATGGCCATAGCCGGTTGCGCGAGACGCTGTTTGGCGGCGTGACGCGCTATTTCATCGATTCCGCACGCTTCCCGCTTTTACTGGCGCATTAGACCCTGTTTCAGTTAGATTGAAGCATCGTCATCGCATCAGGAGGTTCGCTGGCAAGGCGTGGCGCGCAGCAGGGACTGGTTGTCCCTGCAAGTGCCGCAACGATGTCCAGCGGGCCTCCTGATGC
>JBGSTI010000109.1:0-6216 GCA_041736605.1 Sphingomonadaceae bacterium | reverse complement strand
GCGCCAGCCCGGCCATATCGCCGATCAACCACAGCATCGCTGCGCCGAATGCGGGGATCAGCCCCGGCCTCCAGCCCGTGGGGCGCAACAATTTCAACTGTGGCCAGCGTTGCACCACCAGCCAGCCCAGAATCGGCGGGATCAGCAGCACGTGATTATAGGTCGAAATATCCCACCAGATCATCGCCATATCGGCCACATCGCGGGCAAAGGCGATCAGTATCGCAGCCCACAATGCCGCCAGCATGATCGCCGATTGCCGCCACGCCAACGCGCGCTGTTCTGCTCGCTGTAGCCGATCCGGCGCGCGCTTATTGGGTGATGGGGATAGCGGCAGGCTGGCCATAATCAGGCAGGCCCCCGGTGCAGGCCGCGTTTGGCAGTGCCTTCATCGCGGCCCAGCCATTGGCTTAAAGGAGCCAGTACGGCAGGCCAGCTGCGTTCATCCTGAACATAACGGCGCGCGGAAATGGCCAGCGCCCGCGCCTGTTTGCGGTTGCGGATCAGGTGAGCGACCTGATTGACGAAACCATGATCGCTGTCAGCCAGCAGGAAATGCGTGCCCGGCTCTGCGCCGATGCCCGTCGCCGCGGCCGATGTGCAGATCACCGGCTTTTCCATCGCCATGGCTTCCAGCACCTTGTTTTGTACACCGCGCGCGATTTGCAGCGGCGCGACGACCATGTCTGCACCCTTTAGCCAGCAGCGCACATCATCGACTTCGCCAGTCACATGCGTTTGATTGCGTCCATCCAGTGCCTGCACCGTTGCCGTGGGCGCGCGGCCAACGATCCAGAAATGGGCATGCGGGGTCTGCGCTGCGATCAGCGGCATGACCTCTTGCGAAAACCATGTCACCGCCTCGATATTGGGCAGATAATCCATCTGGCCGGTAAACACGATGTTGATCGCGTTTTCTTGCGCCATTTGCGGTGCGGATTCGACCAGACGAGGATCGAAAAAGCGGGCGTTGATGCCGTTGGTCAGCGCGCGGATTCGCGGATTCTGCAAGCCGGTGCGTTCCTTGAAAAGCTCCGCCTCGGCCTCGCTGACCAACAGCGAGATGTCTGCCTGTTCGCCCACTTGTGCTTCAAATTTCGCCAGCAGGTCTGCCTCGCGCGCATAGATGCGCTTCATCGGGAACGCTGCTTTTTGCGCATAGCTTTCAAACTTGGCCGAATCGACATCGACAAAGTCCATAATGAATTGGCCGGCAAAATCGGCGGGCACATATTGCGCCATCTGGCTGGAAAACGCGAAAATGGTGCTGATACGCCCGCTGGCCAGCAGCTTCGTCACATATTGGGCAATCTGGCCGTCATGAAAGGCGGTGAGCGACACCGGCTTGCGAGACAGCAGGGCCTCAGTGCCCGCCAGCACAGTATTCTTGGTGCGCCGGACCAGACAATAGCTTTCGACAATCGCCGCCAGATCGCCCTCATGCGCCATATCCTGCGCATTTTCGCCAAAGGTGGCGACATGCACCGGCGCCAGCCCAGTCAAATGTTTGAGCAGATGGTGCGATCGGATTTTGTCGCCGCGGTCAGGTGGCCAGGGCATGCGATGCGCCAGAAACAGGATTTCCCCCATCAGCCAATGCCCCGCGCAATCAGGGGACCAAGACGGTTGGCAATGGCCAAAGGCAGTTTCTGCCACAGGGCAATTTGCGCGCGATATTTGGGGCTGTTGGGATTGATGTCACGCGGGGCACGGCCATCGGCGCACCAGCTGGCATAATGCAGCGGTTGCGGTTCAAAGCCCCAATTGCGCTTGAAATGATAGGCGCCGCTATCCGCCTTTGACCGGCCGAAATCGAACCGGTCACATCCGCGCCGCCGGGCATGGTTCATCAGCGCATAATACATCACATCATTAGCACGCAGCCGCCGCGCCGCAAACAAGCCGCCGCCCCAATAGGGCATGACCGCGCCTTGATGATAGAGGCTGAGCACGCTGGCCACGGCCACGCCATTTTCGCGGACGGTTAGGATATCGGCGTCATCACCGAAATGATCGAGCACGGCGTCAAACAGGCTGCGCGGGAAAACCGGCGTGCCCAGATTGCGGACGCTTTCTGCATAGACCGCATAATGATCGGCGCGTTCGCGGGCATCGGTGCCGGTGGTGACGGTCAAGTCCAGCCCCAACCCCTTGCGCACTTCGGCGCGTTGTTTGCGCGGGATGGCGAGCAATTCGGCCTCATCATCCGCTGCCAGTTGGCGCACAAACCCGGCATGGGCATCGCATTTGACATGCCAGCCGCTTGCCGGAATCAGGCCGCCGCGCAGTTCGATATCGCTGGCCGACCAGCGCGCCGCCAACAGAATCGCCGCATCAGCCAGCGCATCGGCAACGCGCGCATCATCGGCCAAAATCCCGCCGCCCACAGCAAAGCCTGAAGACACCAAAGCACGGCCAAAAAGCGGCGAATGCACCAGATGCAGCGGCAACAGGCCCATAATGGCCCCTTGGCCGTCCTCTGCGATCAGGCAATGCGCATCATGGCCAGTGCCGTGCGTAATCGCCACTTGCCATTGCGGCAGATGAAAGGGCGAACCATCGGCATGGGCCAGCACAAAATCACGCACCCGCGCCGCCTGATGCGCGTCACTCAGATCAACCTCGCGGCAATGCGCAGCATCCAGCGCCATCAGTGTTTCCGGGCGAAAAGGCGCGTTCATGCGCACCGCTCCGCTTCGATAACGGCCAGCGCGTCCATGCGGCCCCAGGCAAATTCCTTTGCCAGCCGCTCCAGCTTGCCCTGCATGGCATCAATCCGCGAATAATGGCGCAGGCGCGAGCGCAAGGGCGCGTGGGCAACGCGCGGCTGACCCGTGTCAATTTCCCAAGGGTGGAAATAAAAGATTGCCGGGCGCGCGTCGTCACGATTGACCTGGCGCACCGCCCAGCGGGTGAAATGATAGGGCAGCATCCGGAAAAAACCGCCACCGCCTGCGGCCAGTCGCCGTCCGGCCCATTCGGCCGTCGACACTGGAATTTCGATCATGCTTGCGCCCTTGACCGGGCGAAAGGCAAAGCGCGGTGCCTCACGCCAGCCATAATGATCATGCGCAATCGGCGCGACGCTGGACGAATAGAGATAGTTCTGTTCCGCGAGCACGTCATGCGCCCATGGCGTGCGCACATCGATCGAGAAACTGGGCGCGCGATAGCCAATTACCGGTACACCGCCCGCATCCTCCAGCGTCTTTCGCGTGCGTGCAATATCATCGGCGAATTGCTGCGGTGTCATGGTGAAAACACGGCGATGGTCCCAGCCATGGCTGGCGACCTCATGGCCTGCCTCGGCAATACGGCGGATCAACGCCGGATAGCGATGAGCGACCCAGCCCAGGGTAAAGAACGTGGCCTTCACCCCCGCACGATCAAACAGCGCCAGCACCGCATCGGTATTGCGCTCTCCCCGGCATTCCAGATTGTCCCAATCGCCCTGTGCACTCGGGTTTTCAAACGCGCCGACCTGAAACCAATCTTCGACATCGACCGACAGGCCGTTGACGATCGGCATGGCTGGCCCACGCGCACCGCGCGCCGCCCGGCTGGCGTCAGCCCCGGTGGAAATGGGTTCATGTTTCATCGCGTGCGACCCCGGATCGTCACGCAGCCGCGCTGCGTGTGGTCCGCTGCATATCATTTTCGAAGTGGCGCACCAGCATGGCAATCGAACGACGCATTTCGGCCTCTTGCGCAGCCATGGCGCTTTCCAGATCGGCAACGCGCTGGCGCAATTCGGCCAGTTCCTGCGCGCTGGCGGAGTCTACCACAGGCGTTGCGATCTCAGGTTCCATTATGGGTTCTTCGGCCAACGGTTCTTCGGCCCAAAGTTCTTCGACGACGGGTTCTTCTACCAGATGCATGGGCACAGGGGCCATGACTGGCGCTTCCGCCAAAGGCTCTGGCTCTGCGACAGGCATTACCGCTTCAACCACTGGCTCTACCGCTTCGGGTTCGGCCACAGCATCAATCTGTTCGCCGCCCATATCTGCCAGCACCATCTGGATCAGGCCTGAATCAATCACATCGCGCTGATCGACCGCGCCCATCAACAACACCCGGCTGAGCAACTGGTTCACATTGCGCGGAATGCCGCCGGTTGCCTGATACAGGCTGGCCCAGCAGCCTTGCGCAAAGGCCGGGCGCCCGGCCCAGCCAACACGCACCAGACGGTGCGTGACATAGGCTTCCAGTTCATGGGGCTCCATCGCCTCCAGATGATGGCTGGCAATCACGCGCTGGCGCAATTGCTCCAGCCGCTTTTCATGCGTCAGCACATCGCGAAACTCGGGCTGGCCCAGCAGGAAAATCTGCAACAAGGCCTGCGAACCCAGCTGGAAATTGCTGAGCATCCGCAATTCTTCAACCGCATCAACCGACAGATTCTGTGCCTCATCCACCACCAGCAAACAGCGGCGACCCGCGCGCGCTTCATTGAGCAGGAAATCCTCGATGGTGCGCAGTACGCCGGGCTTGTCCATGCCGCTGGTGTCGAGGCCGAAAGACCTCGCCGCCAGATGCAGCAGTTCATTGCCCTCCAGTCGGCTGGTCACGATCTGCGCCGCCGTCAACCGCGCGCGGTCAATCGACGCCATCAGATGCGCGACAAGTGTGGACTTGCCCGCGCCGACTTCGCCGGTGATGACAATGAAGCCTTCACCCTGCGCCAGACCATAGCCGAGATAAGACAGCGCCTTGCGGTGGCTGATGCTCTCAAAATAAAAGGCCGGGTCCGGCGTTAGCTGGAATGGGCGTCCGGTCAGGCCGTAATAGCTGTCATACATGTTCAAAACGCTCCCAAACCGGATCAGAAAGTGTACCGCAGGCCGACCTGCGCCGAGCCGGTCAGTTCGCTATCGAACCCTTCCGGCTTATAGCTGTCGATGCCCACCGCTGCCGTGGCCGATAGACCGCGCAGGATGCTGCGATAATAAGAGGCGTTGGCCCCCACAGCCATTACGTCATAGCTGCCCACGGTGCCGCCGCTTTCCAGATAATTGGCATAAACGTTGGTGAGGAAGCTGGACTGCTGATCCAGTTCCTTGGCCAGGAACCAGTTGGCAAAATAGCTTTGCTCCAGCGCGCCATCAAATCCGGCCAGCGCACCCAGTTGAGAGTTCAGATAGGAACGGCGGTTATAGCCAAGCGCCACGCCGGTATTCCATCCGCCAACCGTGGCCGCAATCTGCCCCGTCACGCCGCGCGTGCGGAATGCTGATGACGCGACTGATTGCAGCGCGTTGTTAAAGCAACCGCCACCCGTGCTGCCCGACGTGCCGAACACGCAGGAATTAAGGTCGCCGCCAATCGGGTTGCGGAACGCCTGGAACTGCGTGCCGATACCGGCCAGCGTGTCATTGACGTTCGAACCAAAGCCGGTGACGGTATCATAGACAGAAATGCCCATGGCCAGTCGTTCGCTGGGCGTATAGCTGAAGCTGCCCTGATAGGTCATCGATCCATAGCGTTCGCCCACCGTCGCGGTCAGTTGCGTGCGGCGGCTGGGTTTCCACATCACGCCCACATCCCAGATCAGGCCGTCTTCTTCATAGGCCAGCAAACGCGGGCTGCTCTTGTCGGTCACCAAACGGCCATCGGGGCCAAGTACCGGCACGCCATTCACATCACGCACGGCATCGCGTTCGGTAACTTCGGTCTTTTCATAGCCAACGCCGCCCAGCAGCGCGACCGTGGGTGATACCGGCACAGTGATATCCAGCCGCGCATTGGCGTTTTCGAACCGCTGATCGAGCTGGCCTGCATCCTCGCGGACATACGCCCCGCCAACGGCCCAGCCGATGGGCAAGGATTCACCCGCCTGCTGACCAATCGAGGCGCTGGCCGAATGGCTGATGCTGTCATCGAACACGTCTATGGGCTGCGCGCCCGGCGGCAACAAAACGGCATCGGGGGTTTCCACGCGAGTATAGCCAAGGCGATAGGCTGCATTCACATCCAGCGAACCGACCTGCGTCGCCACAGTCGGGCCGACATAGGCCGAATAGACCTGCGTGACGTTATCGGCATTGGCGGTCAGATTGGTGGGCGCAGGGCCGCGCGTGTCAACGCGCGAGCGCGTGGCAATGGCACCGGCATCCAGCGACAAGGCGTTGGGCACAAGCTGCACCGATCCGCGCGCCACACCGCTGATGCTATCGGCATCACCCACCTGATCGTCCCATTCGATCCGGCGTTCATAAC
>JBGSTI010000097.1:0-1549 GCA_041736605.1 Sphingomonadaceae bacterium | reverse complement strand
CCGCCAGCCGCCGGGCAATGATCCGGTCATTATGCCGATAATCGCCAATGCTCGCTTCGATCAGCATGCCGACAAGATCGCCTTCCGGTTCGGGCAAGGCCATATCTTGCGCCCGCGTGGGGGCCTGTGCGCCATCGGGACCGATCAGCGCGGCGATGGGGATGGTTTGCTGTTCGGGCAGCCGAACCAGCTCGCTGCTATCCACATCCAGCGCAGCGGCAATGCGGTTGAGCCAATCGAGCGACAGCGTGCGCATGCCGGTTTCCAGCCGTCCGATGGTCTGCGCCGTGGTCGGCGGATCGCAGCGCGCGGCAACATCGGCCAGAGTCATCTTGCGCGCGCGGCGCACATCGCGAATGCGGTGGATCATGAAAGGCTCCTCACGCCAATGTGCCAATTGGGTGAATTACTTATGGCAATTTTTGCCAAAAGCGCAAGGAGATTAGCCCTCAACCATCTCCGCCAGTTCCAGCCACCGTTCTTCCGCCGCATCCTTATCGGCGCGCGCCTGATCAATCGCCTTGGTCAGCGCCGCGAACTTGGCCGGGTCGCGCGTGTAGAGCGCCGGATCGGCGAGCAGCGCCTCATCGCGGGCAATCGCCGCTTCCAGTTCCTCGATACGGCCCGGTAGCAGGTCATAATCGCGCTGATCCTTATAGCTCAGCTTGACCTTGCTGGGCGTTGGCATGGGTGGCGGGGGCGGGGCGGCTTTGGGCTTGCCCTGTGAATTGGCCGTGCGCACCGGATCGCGCTGCTTCACCCAATCGGCATAGCCGCCTGCGACAACATCAACCTTGCCGCTGCCGTCCAGCCCCAAAGTGATGGTGACGGTGCGGTCCAGAAAATCGCGATCATGGCTGACGATAATCACGGTGCCATCATAATCCGAAATCACTTCCTGCAACAGGTCAAGCGTTTCGAGATCCAGATCATTGGTTGGCTCATCCAGCACCAAAAGGTTCGAAGCACGGGCAAATTCGCGCGCCAGCAGCAGGCGCGAGCGTTCGCCGCCCGACAGCGTGCCAACCCGCGCCTCTACCAGGCCGGGATCGAACAGAAAGTCTTTCAAATAGCCCTGAATATGCTTGCGCACCCCGCGCACATCGATCCAGTCGCCACCCTCGGCCAGCACATCGCGCACCCGCTTTTCGGGTGACATCAGGCTGCGCTGCTGATCTATGATGACGCTGTCGAGCGACTTGGCGAGCGTGATTTTGCCGCTGTCCGGTTCCATCTCGCCGGTCAGTATTTTCAGCAAGGTGGTCTTGCCCGCGCCATTTGCGCCAACAATGCCAATCCGGTCGCCGCGCTGAATACGCAGCGAGAAATCCTTGATGATCACCCGGTCGCCGAAATTTTTGCCAACCTTTTCGGCGGTAATCACCGATTTGGTTTTGACATCATCGGTTCCGGCAGCCAGCTTGGCTGTGCCCTGCGGCCCGATCATCGACGCGCGCTGTGCTCGCATTTCCCACAATTTGGCCAATCGTCCCTGATTGCGCTTGCGCCGCGCGGTAACACCGCGTTCCAGCCAGTGCGCTTCGATCTT
>JBGSTI010000086.1:0-1701 GCA_041736605.1 Sphingomonadaceae bacterium | reverse complement strand
GCGGGTGATCGAAATTGCCCGTGATAATCCCGATCTGTCGCGCGCCGAGGCCCTGCAACGGGCAATGCGCGAAATCCGCAATACGTCGCTGGCGGATAGTACGATTGATACTTGGGCGCACCCGGCGGCTTGGGCGCCGTTTACGTTGATTGGGGATGGGGCACGATAAGAAAAAGATCGTCATGCTGAACTTGTTTCAGCATCCATGGAGCCATCTGTCCTAAAGTCAGAAAAGGTGGTGATTGCGCCGTTACAGGCTAATTATAGACCAGAATGTCGGGCGGGATGGATGCTGAAACAAGTTCAGCATGACGAGGGTGGTTTTTAATCCACAAACACGGCCTTGCGCTTTTGCATCTCGGCCATCACCGCTTCGACCTGATTGGGCGTGCGGATGACCTTTAGCTGCTCGACGCTTTCGGCCATCAGGATGCTGGCATCATCGGCATGGGCGGTCATATTGGCGAGCGTCTTGACCCCGCGAATGGCGGCGGGATTCTTGCCCGCGATGGTGCGCGCCAGATCCATGGCCAGGCCCAGCGGGTCTTCGTGGGTCTGGCTGACAAAGCCCAATGCCTTGCCCTCTTCGGCATTGAACTCGCGGTTGGTATAGGAAAGCTCGCGCAACACATCGTCGCGCACCATCGTGCGCCACAGGGCAAAGCCCGCCATATCGGGCACCAGACCCCATTTCATTTCCATGATCGCCATGCGGGTTGCGGGATGGGCAATGCGGATATCGGCGCCTGAATAAATCTGGAAACCCCCGCCAAAGGCCACGCCATGCGCAGCGGCAATGACGGGCACGGGCAGTTCGCGCCAACCCCAGGCGACATATTGCGGGGTGTTGCACAGGCCATGCTCACGCGCCGCCAGATCATTGCCCGATCCGCCGCCCGCCATGCTGCCCAGATCCAGCCCGGCGCAAAAGGCGCGGCCCATGCCAGACAGCACCACGACGCGCAGGCCCTGATGCGCTTTCAACTGGTCAATCGCTGCGACGATGCCGCTGAACATCGCCGGATCGAGCGCGTTCATCTTGTCCGCGCGGTTCAGGCGCACATCGGCAATGCCGTCTTCCAGAAAATCGATGGTAACGCGGGGAGCTTCGGTCATGGTGGCAATCCTCATGGGCTTGGGCATTTTCTGGTCCGTTTATGCCGCAATTAGTTTGGCTTTCCAGCATTTTTGCCGGATCACGCAATCCGTAGCGGCCATCATGCGTGGTGATGATCAAGCCATCCAGCCCAGCCTCGACCAAGCGGGTGCGCAGGCGGTGGATATGCACCGCAACGCCATTGGTGCCGGGGTCAAAATCCATCCGCCACACTTGCCGCAACAGATCATGGCGCGACAGGCTCTGCCCATCGGCCTTGATCAAGGCATGGAGAAGCGCAAATTCGCGGGGTTTCAGGCCGATATCTGGCCCGTGCCCGTAGCGAATGCTGTGCCGCACCGGATCAAGCACCAGATCGCCATGTTGCAGCATCGGATCGCTGGCCAATAGCCGCTGCGCCCGCCAGTGCAGTTCCTCGGCACTTGCGTCGCGGCACAGGGCATCGCCAGCCCCCCGGCGCAGCCATGCCAGCCGCTGATCGGCATTTAGACAAAGGATGACGAGAAAAGGTGTAGAGCAGGCCGCTTGCCAGATGGCATCAGCAGACAGGATGACCAGATCAGGCCGGTCGTGCGCGAGCAGGT
>JBGSTI010000079.1:0-2921 GCA_041736605.1 Sphingomonadaceae bacterium | reverse complement strand
GATCTAACGCTATGACGGGCAAGAGGTTAACCCGATCAAGCAAGTGGCGAGCGAGCCTGTCTCCACCTTCTCGGTTGATGTTGATACCGGGGCCTATGCCAATATGCGCCGGTTCCTCAATTCCGGCATCACCCCGCCGCGCAACGCCGTGCGCACCGAAGAGTTCATCAACTATTTCCGCTATGATTATGCCAAGCCGGACAGCAAGGAAGCGCCGTTCAGCCTGACGACCGACATGGCGGTGACGCCGTGGAACAGCAATACGCGCCTGCTGCGCATCGGCCTGCGCGGCTATGACATTCCCCATGCCAGCCGCCCGCCCGCCAATCTGGTATTCCTGCTCGACGTATCAGGATCGATGGGCGATCCTGACAAGCTGCCTTTGCTGAAATCCGCACTCAACACGCTGACCAACGAATTGGGTCCGCGCGATAAGGTGTCGATTGTTGTCTATGCGGGCGCTGCCGGTCTGGTGCTGGAGCCGACCAGCGACAAGGCGCAGATCCGCCGCGCGCTGGATCAGCTGTCGGCTGGCGGATCGACCGCAGGCGGCGCGGGCATTCAGCTGGCCTATCAGGTGGCGCAGGACAACCGCATCGAAGGCGGCGTCAATCGCGTCATTCTGGCCACCGATGGCGATTTCAATGTCGGCACCACCGATACCAAATCACTGATCGAATTGGTCGAACGCAACCGCGATTCCGGCGTCACGCTGACCACTTTGGGCTTTGGCCAGGGCAATTACAATGAAGCGCTGATGGAGCAGGTGGCCGATCACGGTAATGGCAATTACGCCTATATCGACAGCGCCACCGAAGCCCAGAAAGTGCTGTCCGATGAAATGAGCTCCACCCTGTTCACCATTGCCGGTGACGTGAAAATCCAAGTGGAGTTCAACCCGTCCTTTGTCAGCGAATATCGCCTGATCGGTTATGAAAACCGCATCTTGCGCCGCGAGGATTTCAACAATGACAAGGTGGACGCGGGGGACATTGGCGCGGGGCATCAGGTAACCGCCCTGTATGAAATCGTGCCCGCTGGCACCAAAGGCTGGGCCGATCCGCTGCGCTATAGCGAAAATCCGCCTGCCATGGGGCCAAAGGGCAGCGAGTTCGGCTTTGTGAAACTGCGCTATAAATTGCCGGGGCAAAGCCAATCGATCCTGATTGATCGGCCGCTGTCGGCTGCGTGGTTGGCGGGCGCGGCGGCACCGCGCGGTGACTTTGCCTTTGCCACCGCTGTTGCTGCATTTGGCCAGAAATTACGGGGTGATTCGCTGCTGGGTTCCTATAGTTTTGGCGATATTGAGAAACTGGCCGGGCCGCAGAGCAATTTCTGGCGGCAGGAATTTGTAAAATTGGTGCAGATCGCTGAAGGTCAGACTGGCCGTTAAGCCCTGATTTACTGTGATTTAGGTGCAGCCCGTGTCCCGTTTCGTGACGCGGGCTGTATTGTCGTTCATGGACTCTATCTCCCCGTCCGATGCATAAGCTGCGCCGAGTACAAAGATCCGGGGAAAATAGATCCATGAATGGTACGACCAAGATCATTATCGGCGCGGTGGGAACTGCGCTGTTGGCATGGGGCAATCACGCTGCCACCGGCCAGAAATTCATCGACGGGCTGAAAGAACATTCTGAATCCGTGCTGGCCGAAAATGGCGCCAGCGGGGTTAGCTTGAATTTCGAGCCCAATGGCTGGCTGACGCGCCATCCGGTTGTGTCGGGCACGGTAAATCACGGCCTGCAAGGCAATTTGCTGGCGGCCTTTGCGGGCCTTCCCGGCATGGGCAATGCCAAATGGGCTGATGCTAGCGCCGCTGTCGCACCTTCCGGTCCGGCTTCGCCAGCTGCCAGTGCATCCGCCGTGGTTCCGGCCAGCGCCGAAAAGGTTGCCGATTGCCAGAGCGATGTGAATGCGCTGCTGAAAGAAAAAATCCAGTTCAAATCGGGCAGTGCCTATGTGTCGGGCGACAGCTATGATCTACTCGACAAGCTGACCGGCGCACTGAAAGGCTGTGCGGGCACCAGTGTCGAGATTTCGGGCCATACCGATTCCTCGGGCGCAGCAGCGATCAACCAGTCGTTGAGCCAGGCGCGTGCCGATGCGGTCAAGGCTGAACTGGTCAAGCGCGGTGTAACCGCTGGGCAATTGACCACCAAGGGCTTTGGCTCAGACAAGCCGCTGGTCGCAGGCGATGCCGCTAATGCTGCCAATCGCCGTATCGAATTTGCCATTGCCGCTGCCGGAGCGCCTGCTCCCGCCGCTGCTGCAACCCCCGAAAAGGGAGGGAACTGACATGCCTTTGCTCATCGAAAGCCTTTTGCTGCTGCTCCTCACCTTTGCCATTGGCCTCGGCCTTGGCTGGTTGATATGGGGTCGCTCTGCCGCCTGATGGCGCACGCTTTTTAAGGATAGCATTATGTTGGAACTGATTTCGGCCAATTGGCTGGTTTTCCTGATCGCGCTGATCATTGGCGTTGCCACCGCCTATTGGGTGTGGGGCCACGTCAACCTGTCGGCAGGCTATGATAGCGACGCTGCACTGGATGCGCCCGATACGCGCATTGACAGCGGCAAGCTGGATATTGCACCGGTAGAAATGGCCCCCGTGGCCGCCGCGCCCGTTGGCCTTGCCGCCAGCGAAGCCTATGCCGCTCCGGTCATCGCACCAGACGCCCCGCGCCCGGCCATTGCTGCGGCGGTGGGGGAACCCGATGATCTGGAACAGATCAAGGGCGTTGGTCCCAAACTGAATGAACTGCTGAACAGCATGGGCGTAACCCGGTTTGACCAGATCGCCGCATGGTCAGCGAGCGATGTGGCAGAGGTCGATCAATATCTGGGCGCGTTCCAGGGCCGGATTGATCGCGATGGCTGGATTGATCAGGCCGGCTATCTGGCCCGTGGCGATGTCGCCG
>JBGSTI010000077.1:0-2814 GCA_041736605.1 Sphingomonadaceae bacterium | reverse complement strand
GCATCAGTGCGATATTGTTGCCATTGCGGTGATCGGTCCAGCCCAGCGGGATCAGATGCGTGATGGCATCGACCGTGGCATTCAGCACTGCCTCATCGGCATCGGCATGTTTCACCAGCACATAAATGCCGATATCGCCCTCGGTCAGCACGCGCACGCGGATGGCGTTGGCCGTGCGTTTGGCCTCGGCCTCAATTGCGGCGCACAGACTGGCCAAGGCCTCAGCATCTTTGGCAGCAGCAGCGCGGATGTGCGCGTCCCAGCCGAGGTCAATGCTGCCATCGGCGTGCAGCACCACACCCCCGTGTGAGCACACGGCGGCCCCAAAGGGCAGGCGCACCCGGTTCAGTGCATCCAGCGAGCGCGCCGTTACCGGAATGAACAACGCGGTTTCGCTGATCCACCGGATGAACGCCATCTGGCGCGGCGTGGCATAGGATAAGGGCGACCCATCGGCGAGATAGCCCAAGGGCGTCAGCGCATCCTGCGGCACATCGGCCGGGCATTTGCGCAGCGTCTGGAAAAGCGTGTCGTCCAGATCGACCAAGGCAATGGCTGTCGGCTGTGTCACGCAATTGGCTCCGGCGGGGCGAAACAGATCAGCCGCGCGTCAAGCTGCGCCACCAGATCGGGATCAATGCTGCCTAGCGGGGTTTCATGACAGATCAGCGTGATCCGGCCATCATTCAGATCCAGATTATAGGCATAATTGGCGATGCCGGTGCTGTAATTATCGGCAAAGGTCAGGCGGCTTTTGATCGCTTCGCTCAATTGCACCGGGCTGCGCGTGGTGGATTGCACCACCACATCATGGCCCATCGCCGCCAGCTTTTCAGCGAGGCGAAAGGGTGGATAGGTGAACTCGCCAGTGGCCAGCACGCGGATGCGGCTGGCGGGCGGCAGGTTCAGATCATCGGCATAGGCGTCGCCCTCATCCGCCACATCGTTGCGGCCCAGACGGCCGAAATTATGGTGGCTTTCCATAAGGCCCAAAGCGACCGCCGCGCTATCAAAACTGGCCTTGGCCGTCGCGGGGCTGAGGCTGGGCAGGGCGTCGCAATGCAGGCTGCCCGATAATAGGCTGACGGTTACGATACCCTTGGCCGCCCCCCAATCGCGCCCTTGCGACCAGTCAGCCAAAGTCACCGCGATGATCCGCTCGATGCCGGGAAATACGCCGCGCATGGCATCGGCGAGATTCGATATTGTCGTGCCGGTGGAAATTTCATCATCCACAATCACAAGACTGCGCGGCGGCGGCATATCGGCGGGGGCATAGACGATGTGCGAGCTGGCATGGCTGTGCGGCTCTTCAAACCGGCAAAGCACTGGCGCGTCCAGCTCCTGCCTTGTGGAGTGCAAATAGGTGATGTCATTGCGGCCCGTGGCGCGCAGCATCTCCTCATGCACGCCTTGGCCCAGACAAATGGCGGTTTCGGCCATGCCCATGACCAGCACCGGGCCGGGCAGATTGACCGGGATCAAGGCCGCCAGATCACGAAAGCTGGCGCGCATGATGTGTGGCGCAACCGGAATATGCCGACCCAGCACTTTAGACACCACCAGAAACGCCCGGCGCGGATTGTCGCGTGAGGCAAAGGTGCACAGGTCGTCCAGCGGCCATGCGGCATGGTTGACGCTGATGGATAGCGTGCCGGTGGCGAGGGGGATTTTGCGGGAATGGGTCATGGGATTGGGGGATTTCTAGTTGATTCGTCATTGCGAGGAGCGCAGCGACGCGGCAATCCATTTCGGCGAGCGGACTGGATTGCTTCGCTTCGCTCGCAAAGACGGAATTATAAAACTCTCACCCATCGCATTGCACATGGTATAAAAATCCGCGCGCCTGCTTCACAATATCCGTGCGGCTGCGCGCTGGCAAAGCGGGGCTTTCCACAGGCTCAATGGCGTTGACGGACAGGAACACGCGCAAATTTGCCGCTTTCACGCCAAAGTTCACATTTTCCGCCACGCCGCCGCCATCGCGTACCCGGTCTTTGTTCAGTGACGAACAGACCAGCCCAATCACCAGCCCGCTATGGTCCAAGATCGGCCCGCCGCTATTGCCGCTGGCAATTGGCGCGGTGAATTGCATCACGCCTGTGTCATTGCCAAGGCCGCACAGCGCGCTGATATTGCCCGCCGTCACCTGCAAGCCGCTGCCCAGCAAGCCCTGCAAGGGATAGCCCAGCACCACGATATCCTCGCCCAGATGCAGATCGATGCCGTGGCGCAGCGTCGCATGGCTTTCCAGCGGTTCGGCAACGCGCAGCATTGCGATGTCATTATGCGGATCGGAAAACACGCAACTTGCGTCCAGCGTGCGGCGATCATTGACCACTTTGATCCGGCTGGTCCCAGCCACCACATGCGCATTGGTGATGATATGGTGCGGATCAATGGCAAAGCCGCTGCCTGCCGAAGGGCCAGAGGGCGCAGGCCCGCGATAATCATCATAGCCGCCACCGGGGCTGCGCGGCGGCACATCGGGTTGGGGCACGTCAATGGCGATACCCAAAGCCGAGGCCGCCGCGCCAATGCCACCGACAAAGCCCTGGCCATTGGCGGCCAGCCGCCATGCGCCATTATGCCGGTATATCTCGATCAGGATCATCGCGGCTTCACGCCGGTCATGCAAGTCCAGCGCAAAACGATGTTCACCCACATTGACATTCAGCGCCTGAAAATCGCGAAAGCTGATGCCCGTCGCCATGCCGCCGACGATATACGGGATCAGCATCAGCCGCTCGACATCAGCGGGCAGGGCGGCACAATCGATGCTCAATTTGCCATGATCGCCCCAGACCAGGCCGG
>JBGSTI010000033.1:0-2502 GCA_041736605.1 Sphingomonadaceae bacterium | reverse complement strand
CATAGCCATTGCATTGCAACACCACGCCCACGATATTCTTGCCGATATCGTGCACATCGCCCTTCACCGTGGCCATGATGATCCGGCCTTTGGCACGCGCGCCGGGTTCCTTTTGCGCCTCGATATAGGGCAGCAGATGCGCGACGGCCTTTTTCATCACGCGCGCCGATTTCACCACCTGGGGCAGGAACATCTTGCCCGAACCGAACAGGTCGCCGACCACGTTCATGCCGTCCATCAGCGGCCCTTCGATCACTTCAATCGGCCGGGCATATTGCAGGCGCGCTTCTTCGGTATCCTCGACAATGTGCATGTCGATACCCTTGACCAGCGCATGTTCCAGCCGCCGCGTCACGTCCCAACCGCGCCATTCGGCAGCAGCCTTTTCCGCCGCTGCATCGGTGCCCTTGAACTTTTCGGCCAGCGTGATCAGGCGTTCGGTGGCGTCAGGATCGCTGTTGAGGATCACATCTTCGCAGGCCTGGCGCAGCGCAGGGTCGATGGTGTCATAGACGTCCAACTGGCCGGCATTGACGATGCCCATGTCCATGCCTGCCGGAATGGCGTGATAGAGGAAAATCGAGTGCATCGCGCGGCGCACAGGTTCGTTGCCTCGGAACGAGAAGGACAGGTTCGAAAGCCCGCCCGAAATATGCACATGCGGGCAGGTGGCGCGGATTTCCTTGGTCGCCTCGATAAAATCGACGCCGTAATTGTTATGCTCTTCAATGCCCGTCGCCACGGCGAACACATTGGGATCAAAGATAATGTCTTCGGGCGGAAAACCGATTCCGGTCAGCAGCTTATAGGCGCGCTGGCAGATTTCCACCTTGCGCTGCTGGGTATCGGCCTGGCCGGTTTCGTCAAACGCCATGACCACCACGGCCGCGCCAAAGGCCATGCACTTGCGCGCCTGTTCCAGAAAGCTTTCCTCGCCTTCCTTCATGCTGATCGAATTGACGATGGGCTTGCCCGACACACATTTCAGGCCCGCCTCGATCACGCTCCATTTCGAGCTGTCGATCATCACCGGCACACGCGCGATATCCGGCTCAGCCGCGATCAGTTTCAAAAAGCGCGTCATCGCGGCATGCGCGTCAAGCAGGCCTTCATCCATGTTGACGTCGATGATCTGCGCACCATTTTCCACCTGCTCGCGTGCGACTTCGACCGCCTCTTCGTACAAATCGTTGAGGATCAGCTTTTTGAACTTGGCTGAGCCGGTAACATTGGTGCGCTCACCGATATTGACGAACGTGGCGGTACGGGTGGTGGTCATGGGTTCAGGTCTTCCGTTCGTCCGGGTTGCGGGCGATAGTGCAATGAAATGGCGTAGCGGCGGAGATCAGGGCGACGCGGATCAGGCCGCCATGATAAAGGGTTCAAGGCCAGCAAGGCGCATCATCACCGGAACTTGCGGCACCAGACGCGGGGCCTTGTCCTCGGCGATTTTGGCCATGGCGGCAATATGTTCGGGCGTGGTGCCACAGCAACCGCCAACCATATTGACTAGCCCTTCCTCAAACCAGGCATTCACCTGGCGCGCGGTCTGTTCAGGCAGTTCGTCATATTGGCCCAGATCATTGGGCAGGCCCGCATTGGGATAGGCCAGGATCAGCGTATCGGCAGCGGCTGACAGCACTTTCAGATGCGGGCGCAGCAGATCAGCCCCGAACGAGCAATTGAGGCCAATGGTCAGCGGTTTGACATGGCGGATGGCGTTCCAGAACGCCTCAACCGTGTGGCCAGACAGGTTGCGTCCGGCCATATCGGTGATGGTCATTGATACCATCAACGGCACATCACGCCCGCAAGCGGCAGCGGCTTGGCTGGCGGCCATGGCAGCAGCCTTAGCGTTCAGCGTGTCGAAAATCGTTTCGATCAGCAGGAAATCAACCCCGCCTTCGATCAGCGCATCGCATTGTTCGCGATAGACGCCGACCACCTGATCAAAATCGACCTCGCGATAGCCGGGGTCATTGACGTCGGGCGATAGCGACAGCGTCTTGTTCGTCGGGCCGATCGATCCGGCAACAAAGCGGCGGCGGCCATCGCGCGCGGTCATTTCCTCGCAAGCTTCGCGGGCCAGCCGCGCCGATTCGATATTCAGATCGCGCACCAGATGTTCACAGCCATAATCGGCCATGCTGATCGTCGTGGCGCTGAACGTGTTGGTTTCGATCATGTCGGCCCCCGCCTCCAGATAGGCGGTGTGGATGGCCTTGACGATATCGGGGCGGGTCAGGCTCAACAGATCATTATTGCCCTTCTGGTCGTGCGTGACTTCCAGATCGCCGCGATAATCATCCTCTTGCAGCTTGTACCGCTGAATCGCAGTGCCATAGCCCCCGTCGAAAATCAGGATGCGTTCGGCAGCAGCGGCCAGAAAGGCGTCACGGGCGCTGGCGGTTTCGCCTTGGGTCTGGGTGCTCATGCGGCGATCTCCTGTTCAGGCGTGGTGACCGGTCGTTTGCCCAGCAAATGGCAAATGGCATAGGCCAG
>JBGSTI010000003.1:0-4970 GCA_041736605.1 Sphingomonadaceae bacterium | reverse complement strand
GGTGCGGTGTTGGGCTGGGCCGGGCCAGTGCTGTTCACCAGCGGTGCGAGCGAGGGGCTGAGTATCGCGATCACCCATGCCAAGGCGGCGCTGGCAGCGGTTAGCGCGACCGAGCATGATGCCGTGCTGCGCCTTTCCGGCGATGCCATGCGCCTGCCCGTTGATTCGCAGGGGCGGGTTGATATGAAAGCGGTGGAGTTCATCTGCGCGCGTCGTCCCGGCACGATGATCGCCGTGCATCATGTGAACAACGAAACCGGCGTGGTGCAGGAACTGCGAGCGGTGGCGGACATTGTCCATGCCAGTGGCGGCGTGCTGCTGGCTGATTGCACCCAGTCTGCGGGCAAGCTGGCCTTGCCGCCCGCCGATATCATTGTGTTGTCTGCGCACAAATTTGGCGGGCCGCCCGGCATGGGGGCGCTGTTGCTGCGCGAATTTGGTCTGCTGCGGGCGATTGGCGGGCAGGAACAGGGCTATCGCCCCGGTACCGAGAATTTGTCTGGCGCGTGCGGCATGGCGGCGGCGTTGGATGTTCGCGATGATTGGCTGGACCGGATTGATGCCTATCGGGGGCAGATTGACGCGGCGATTTTGGCGGCGGGTGGGCAGATCATTGCCGCCGATGCCCCGCGCCTTGCCACCATCGCTTCCTATCGGATGCCGGGGATGAAGGCGGCGGCGCAACTTATCCAGTTTGACATGGCGGGCATCGCGGTATCGGCGGGTAGCGCCTGTTCATCGGGCTCGCTCAAGACCAGTCCGGTGTTGCAAGCGATGGGAATGGATGACGCGGCGGCCAATGAAGTTGTGCGGATCAGCATGGGCCATTCGACGACGCAAGCCGACGTGGATCGCGTGATCGCGACTTGGCAGGCCATCGCTGGACGCGCCGGGGTAAGACTATGATCTATCTCGATTATCAGGCGACAACGCCGCTGGCGCCCGAGGCCTTGGCGGCGATGCAGCCATTGCTAGCGAAAGGCTTTGCCAATCCGCACAGTTCCCACCGTTTGGGCCGAGCGGCGGCGGCGGCAGTCGAAGTGGCACGCGATCAGGTGGCGGCTTTGTTGCCGTCCGGTGGCCGCGTGATCTTTACCAGCGGGGCGAGCGAAGCGATCAATTTGGCGCTAAAGGGCAGTTTGGCCGATGTAGCGCGCCCCGTCATCGCGGCCAGCGCCATCGAACATGCGGCCGTGCTGGATACGGCGCGCTATGTGGCGCAGCGGGGGGAAATGCATGTTTTGGCGGTTGATTCCCAAGGCTTGGTCAATCCGCTGGCGGCGTTGCCTGAGGGGCTGGACCTGCTGGCGGTGATGCACGTTAACAACGAGATTGGCACCATCCAGCCCATCACCGAACTGGCCGCGCGCGCGCATCAGAAAAACGCGCTTTTTCTGTGTGATGCGGTGCAAAGCTATGGCCGGATCGCCATTCCGACGGGCCCGGATATGATCGCGCTATCAGCCCACAAGATTCACGGGCCAAAGGGGATTGGCGCCCTATGGGTGCGCGATGGCTTAGCATTGGAGCCGTTGATCCATGGCGGCGGGCAGGAACAGGGCCTGCGTTCGGGCACCTTATCCCCCGCTTTATGTGCCGGTTTCGGTGCCGCAGCGGCGCTGGCAGCCCGGCAGATGCAGGCCGATGCCGATCATGTTGAGCAACTGTGGCAGATCGCCCGCGCGGCGTTCAAAGGCTGGACGCTCAATGGCAGCGATAGCCAACGCTATCATGGCAATCTCAATCTGCGCCGCGATGGCTTGGATGTCGCGCGTTTGATGTCAGACCTGCGCCAAATCGCCTTTTCCGCTGGCTCTGCCTGCGCCAGCGGATCGGGGCGGACCAGCCATGTGCTCTCCGCAATGGGGCTTTCGAGCGCCGAAGCAAAAAATTGCATCCGTTTGGGATTCGGGCGTTATACAAGCATAGACGATGTGGAATCGGCTGCAGTGCAGATCAACGCTGCCGCCGCTGCCCAGGATTGACGTTAGACAAGGACTGATTTCCCCCATGCAGGTTCATTTCATCTCTGCCGACGGCGAACAGCGCCAAAGCGTTTCCGCAAAGCCCGGCGATATATTGCTGGATGTTGCACAGGCTGCGGGCCAGCCGCTTGAGGGCACGTGCGAGGGGCAAATGGCCTGTTCCACCTGCCATGTCATTATCAACAAGGCCGATTTTGATCGCCTGCCGCGCGCGCAAGAGATGGAGGAGGACATGCTCGATCTTGCCGCCGGGGCCTGCCGCACCAGCCGCCTGTCATGCCAGATCGTGCTGACCCAAGAACTGGACGGGCTGACGGTGCGCATCCCATCCGAAGCCCATAATATGCAGGGACGTTGATATGCGTAAGTTTGCTGTATTGAGCCTTTGTGCGCTGGCTTTGGCGTCGTGCGCGCCCGCAACATCACCAGAAACCAAGCCGGAAATCAGCAAAATCCAGTCGGCAGCCATCAGTGCCGCCGAATCGCGACTTTACGATCTGGAAGAGAAAAGTGGCGGGCGGCTGGGCGTCGCCTTGCTCGATGCACAGGGCAATCTGATCTCTGGCCGTCGCACCGAAGAGCGGTTCGCCATGTGCTCCACCTTCAAGCTGCCCTTGGCGATTTTGATCCTGCGCGCGGCGGAACGCGAAGGCCTGTCGCTGCGCACGCCCTTGCCGATCAGCCGTGCCGATCTGGCGCATCATTCGCCCTATGCCGAGACCGTGGTCGATAGCGGCCAAATTCGCGTCGGTTTCGCCGCCGAAGCCGCCGTGTCGCAAAGCGATAATGCCGCTGCCAATATCCTGCTCAAGCGTCTGGGCGGGCCAGAGGGCTTTACCCAAAGGCTGCGCGCGCTGGGCGATGATGTGTCTCGGCTGGATCGCAACGAGCCGGATTTGAACCTCAATGCCGCCGATGATCCGCGCGATACCAGCAGCCCGCGCATGATGGCATTCTGGGTGCACCGCGCAATGAACGAGCCTGGTCTGCTCGCCGATAGCCATCGCAAGCAATTGCGCCAATGGATGCTGAATGCCGAAACGGGCCTCACCCGCATCCGCGCTGGGCTGCCAGAGGGCTGGGTATCGGGCGACAAGACGGGCACCTGCGGCGATCCCAATCCGCAGCATAATGACGTGGCGTTCATAACCACGCCCGATGGCCGTTTCTTTGTGCTGTCAGTGTTACTGGATAAGTCGAAACTGGATGATAAGGCCAGCAACGCAATCATCGCCGATGCAACGCGGGCGATGGTTGGGGTGATTGAGCCGGAATAAAATTAGCCCCTCCCTTCCAAGGGATGGGTTGGGGTGGGTGTTAGCCTTTTGGCGCGCCGTACCAAGTTACCCACCCCGCTGCGACTAACGGGCAAGCCCGTAAGTCTCGCTGCCCCTCCCTTGGAAGGGAGGGGCTACAAACCCCTCCCTTGTATTTCATCCCAACCCCCGCCATATGCGCATCCGGGAGTCGGGCGGACGTTTGCGTTCGCCAACTTGGTCAGGTCCGGAAGGAAGCAGCCACAACGATTTTGCGGCGGGTCGCCCGGCTCCTACTTTCATTCAAATAGATATGTGATGAGCTTGCCCTGTGCTCCGGCGCAGGCCGGAGCGGTGGCGTCTGTAGCGCGTTATCGCCACGGCTCCGGCCTTCGCCGGAGCACAGGAAAGGCGATCTACACCGCAATTCCTGTGCATGGAATTTCCTTTGGCTTCGACAAGCGAGGCGTGAACGCCTAATCTTATGCCCATGATGATCGAATCCGAGCACCAGCAAGGCACCGCGCGTGACCCGGACATGCCCGATGATGCGCTTGGCCTTGGCCTTGCGCCAACCCCTGCTCCTGCCGCTGCGCCTTCTGCCAATGCCGGGGCCTATCGTGTGCTGGCGCGCAAATATCGGCCGCAGACCTTTTCCGAACTGATCGGCCAGGATGCGATGGTACAGACTTTGGGCAACGCGATAAAGCGCGACCGGTTGGCCCATGCGTTTTTGATGACCGGGGTGCGCGGGGTCGGTAAAACCTCGACCGCGCGGCTGATTGCCAAGGCGCTGAACTGCATTGGCACGGACGGGCAGGGCGGGCCGACGATTGATCCGTGTGGAGTTTGCGAACCGTGCGTCGCCATTGCCGAAGGGCGGCATATCGACGTCATCGAAATGGATGCCGCCAGCCATACTGGCGTTGATGATGTGCGCGAGATTATCGAGGCAGTGCGCTATGCTGCCGTGTCGGCGCGCTATAAAATGTACATCATCGACGAAGTGCACATGCTGTCACGCAATGCCTTCAACGCGCTGCTCAAAACGCTCGAAGAGCCGCCAGGCCATGTGAAATTCCTGTTCGCCACCACCGAAGTCAACAAGGTGCCAATCACCGTGCTATCTCGGTGTCAGCGGTTCGACTTGAAGCGCATTTCCGCAGACATGCTCGCCGATCACTTCGCCCGCATCTGCACTGCCGAAAGCGTCGAGGCCGAGGGTGAGGCGCTGGCGATGATTGCCAATGCCGACGAAGGTTCGGTGCGCGATGGCCTGTCGATCCTGGATCAAGCCATCGCCCATGCCGATCTGGATGGCGAGGGCCGGGTGACGGCGGACAAGGTGCGTGACATGCTGGGCCTGTCTGATCGCGGATCAGTGCGGCGGTTGCTGGATGCGCTATTGGCCGGGGATGCGGCTGGCGCGCTGGATCAGGCGCAGGCGCAATACGCGCTGGGCGTTGAGCCGATTGAGCAGTTTCGCGGGCTGATGGCTTTGGTGCACCGTATTGGCCTTGGCCAATTGGGCCGGGGCGCGATTGCGGGCGAGAATGAGGAAGAGCGCGCGGCGATTGGCGGTTGGGCCGGGCGATTGAGCGCGGGGCAGCTCCACCGATTGTGGCAATTGCTGCTGAAGGGCCATAACGAAATCCGCGATGCGCCGCATCCGCGCATTGCCTGTGATATGGCGCTGCTGCGCGTCATTCATGCGGTGGATATGCCCGAT
>JBGSTI010000513.1:0-4309 GCA_041736605.1 Sphingomonadaceae bacterium | reverse complement strand
GGCAATCGTTGCGGGCGGGCCGTCCTTGGCCTGCAAGGGCGCACAGGCCTGAAGCGCCAACAGCGCGGCGGTACCGATCATCAGGGGGGAAAGTTTCATGCAGGCACCTGTTGCGGCGTGGGTTGGGAAAGATAATCGCGTAAGAAATCGAGATGGCGCGGCATGTCGCGCGCCTGATCGACCAAGGCTGCTTCGGTGCCGTCCAGCATCGCCGCCAGATCGGCGTCGCTTATCGCATCGGCCATGGGATTATAGCCCTGGGCCTCAACGCCCTGCCCCACCAGCACCTGGAACCAGCCGACAGGCGTGAACATTTCTTCATGCTCGCGGTGGATGAACCCGGCAGCGCGCCATTGGTCCAGCTTGGCGTTCAACGTATCGGGCAGTTCCATGTTGCGCATATGGTCCCAAAATGGCTGGCCATGGCGCTGATTGGCCCAATAATGCAGCACCAGGAAATCGCGGATCCGCTCCCACTCAAAATCGGCCTGCGCGTTGAAGAAATCGATCACCGCCGGATCAGGGCGTCCCTTGGGTAGCACCGCCAGCAAACGGCTGACCGAGCTTTGCACCAGATGGATGCTGGTCGATTCCAGCGGCTCCATGAACCCGGCGGCCAGACCCAACGCCAGACAATTGCCCACCCATTGGCGGCGACGCTTGCCGGTGGTGAAGCGGATGGGGCGGGGATCGGCCGTGGGCGCGCCGTCCAGATTGGCGAGCAGCAATTCGGTCGCGCGCTCATCGCTCATGAACGCGCTGGAATAGACCAAGCCATTGCCGATGCGATGTTGCAGCGGGATACGCCATTGCCAGCCCGCCTCGCGCGCGGTGGAGCGGGTATAGGGTGTAAAGTCGCCGCCGCCCTCACATGGCACCGCCATGGCGCGGTCGCACGGCAGATAGGGCGTCCAGTCATCATAGCCGCTGGCCAAAGTCTGTTCGATCAGCAACGCCCGGAAACCGGTGCAATCGATAAAGAAATCCGCCTCAAATCGGCGGCCGTCATCCAAGGTCAGCGCCGCGATATCGCCGGTTTCGCCATGGCGTTCGACATTGGCAATCCGCCCCTCATGGCGCATCACGCCGCGCGCTTCGGCAAAGCGGCGCAGATAGGCGGCATAAAGCCCGGCATCAAAATGATAGGCATAGGGCATCTCGCGCGATTGCGGATTGGGCCGCCCGCGCTGCATCCGCATATTGCGCGCCGCCAGTTCGTTGAGCGAATAGCGCAGCAAAGGCTTGGCTAGGCCCAGTTTCTGCGCGCGCAGCCAATAATGCTGAAAGGGCAGCAGTCCAGCGCCGCGGCCGATATCGCCAAAGGCATGCATATAGCTGTGCCCATCGCGCAACCAGCCATCAAATTCGATGCCCAGCTTGAAACTGCCCTTGGTCTCGCGCAGAAATTCGGCCTCATCAAGGCCCAGCGCGCCATTGAACAGCAGGATTTGGGGAATGGTGGCTTCGCCGACACCCACGGTGCCGATCTCGTCGCTTTCCACCAGTTGCAAGCGGCTGCCCGGAGGAGCGAAACGGGCCAAGGCTGCGGCAGCCATCCAGCCAGCGGTGCCGCCGCCCGCCACCAATATGTTGACGCCCGAACCGCCAGATTGCCCGCCAGTGTGCGCAAATGTCATGACCGCTCCTTCGCCCCGTTTTCGACAACGGAGTCAGGATAACCGAAGTTGGTCTAATCAGCGAGAATGACTGTGGGGGGAGCGGACATCCCCTCCCCCCATCAATCCATCAAGCGCAATCAGAAGCGATACGACACACCCACCAGATAGGTGCGGCCATAGCGTTCATAGTCGATGATCTGTTCAGGATCAGCATTCTGGAAGTTGACGAACGGTTCGTTGGTCAGGTTCAGAGCCTGCAACGTGAACGATAGACCTTCCAGCGAGCCTTCTTCGAAACGATAGCCAATTTGGGCGTCAAAGATCGATTCTGCAAATGTCTGACGGAAGTTGCGGCTGGCCGAGATACCGATGAACTCCGCCAGGAAGCTCGAACGATAGCGATGGCTGACACGCGCTTCAAAGCCGCTATTTTCGTAATAGACGGTCGAGTTGACCACCCATTTCGACAGACCGGGGACATCCACATCAAACGATGCGCCACCCGGAGGCGTAACCGTCAATTCGCTTTCGGTGTACGATACGCTGCTCTGGAAACCAAAGCCGGTCAGGGCAGGCGTCAGCGTTTCAAGCGGCAGCGACAAAGTGGCTTCGATACCAAAGATATGGCCCTTGGCACCATTGTCCGGACCTGAAGCAAAGCCCAGATTCTGCTGACCGCTGAGGTTATAAGCCGCCAGCTGTGCGCCCGTCAGTGTCGGTACGAGGTACGAGAAGTCACGCACCACCGAAGCGTTCGGGTTCACGAAGTTTTTCAGCCATTTATAATAGCTGGCCACCGCCAGATAGCCGCCACCATCGAAATAATATTCGTAGGAGACGTCAACACCATCAGCCAGATAAGGCTTCAGACGCGGGTTGCCGCCACCGCCGCTGAAGATCGAGTTCAACGCGCCCTGCGGCTGGTTGGCAATCGATGCGTTCGATGAGGCATTGAGCTGGTCCATACGCGGGCGAGCCAGCGTGCGGGCCGCACCAAGGCGCAGCTTCATCTGATCGGTCAGATCAAAGCTGAAGGTCGCACTGGGCAACAGATAGTTATACTTGTCGCCATCGGTGACCGGGATCAGCGTTGCGCCGACGCCGCCGGGCGAATTGAAGCCCGACGAGCTTTGATCGGTGCGAACGAATTGCAGGCCGATATTGCCCTTCATCGGGGTGCTGCCCAATGTTGCGTCCAGATCAACACGCGCAAACGCGGTGTAGACCTTTTCGTTCACAGTCCAGTCGCCCGGGAAGGGCAGGCTGGAGCTTTGCACATCGGTGAGCACATAGGTGCCGTTGTTAAGGAGAACGAACGGATTATAAGCCACCTGCGGACCAAGGCCCAGGAACGACAGAGCCGATGTGGGCTTGAGCAACGCTGCCGACGGGATCGGCAGACGAGTGACAGCACCCTGCCCAGCGATTACCGACGTGCCGCCAGCAAGGCTGAGGAAGTTCTGGATGATGTCACGCGACTTGCTGCGATCATCATAGGCGACGCCGACCACGAACTTGTCGATGAAATCATTGTCAAACTTCACACCGGCTTCGGCGCGGGCCGTCCACAATTCGTCATTGGTCTGGGTATCGTTGATGAAGCCAGCCTGGACGATGCCGCCAGCACCCCAGCCACGCGGATCGGTGAGCTGGATGAGGTTAGTATCGGAATAGTTGATGTTGTTGGTGAAGCTATAGGGGAAACCGCCATCGGTGCGGGTTGCCACCACAACGTCCGAACGGCCCGCAGGATTGGCCGCAAAGTTCAGGCCCGAATAGCTTTCGATCTGCTGCAAACGGCGATCCGAGCTGGAATAGGCCAGATCGGCTTCGACATAGAAGCTGTCATTTTCATAACGGGTATTCCAGCCTGCCGAGAAAGTTTCGGTGTCCTTGCGGTCATAATCGTTGCGGACCACCGGCTGAACGCCGCTGAACGTCACCGAATCAGGGAAGGCGCCGCCGCTGTTCGCAGTGATCGTGGTGCCAGCACCCCAGCCCGGATTGAGCGGGAATTCAATACCGCGCTGCGGAATCTTTTCGCGATAATCGGCGTAGAACACGTCGATCGAGCTGCTCCATTCGTCGGTCGGACGAAATTCCAGGGTGCCGAACATGCCCAGACGATCCAGATCAACCGAACGAGCAAACGGCTTCATGCCGCCCAGAACAGCGAAACCAGCGTCATTGGGATAGCCCCAAGCGTTGAACTTTTCGACCTGGCTGGGGCTCGACTGATAGGCAACGCCAACCGCCAGACCAACAGTATCGTCCGCGAACTGATCGACATAGGTCGCCGTGGCGCGATAGCCATAGCCCTTGACATCGGGGTTCAGCGAACCGTCTTCGTTGAATTCCATACGGCCGCTGACCGAGATCACGCGATCCTTGCTGTCCAGCGGACGGATGGTGCGCAGGTCAACCGTACCGGCCAGACCCTGACCGATCAGGCCAGCATAAGGCGTCTTATAGACAACGCCCTGGTTGATCAGTTCCGAAGGATATTGGTCATATTCAACAGCGCGGTTATCGCCCGACGACACGACCTGACGGCCATTGATCAGCGAGTTCGAATAATCCGGGCCAAGGCCACGGATCGACAGGCTCTGCGCGCGGCCATCGACGCGCTGCACGGCCAGGCCGGGGAGACGGCCCAGCGTTTCAGCGATCGACACGTCGGGCAGCTTGCC
>JBGSTI010000492.1:0-4901 GCA_041736605.1 Sphingomonadaceae bacterium | reverse complement strand
TTCATCGGTGAGGTTATACAACTGGCCGACAATCACCGAGATATTGGCCTTCAAAAAGCCCGAGCCAACGATGATGAATGCGAGCGCCAGCCAGAAGATATTGATCGTCGGATCCGACTGGCCGCCATCGCCTTCAAACGCCATCAAGACATGGCCGAATGCCAGCAACACCCCGCCAAACAGCACCGCCTTGCGCTGCCCCAGATACCGGTCAGCCAAATAGCCGCCTAGAACCGGAGTGATATAGACCAGACTGGTATAGGCCCCATAGACCATATTGGCTTGGCCATCATCGAACAGCCAATGCTTGGTAAGATAAAGGATGAGCAAGGCGCGCATCCCGTAAAAGGAAAAGCGCTCCCACATTTCGGTATAGAACAGCACGAACAGGCCGCGCGGATGCCCGACCACTTCTTCGCTGCGGCGCGCGGCTATGATGCCGCCCATGGCGAGAACGGCGAACAGAGTCACGGCAGCAATGGCCGCGACCCAGTCCCCCTCCGCCCAAAGCTCAATCGGCTTCAAGTCGGCCATGCGCGTCAGTCTTTTTTGTCGAGGCTGAACCCGGCGGCTTGCGGCTCACCGATTTCGCTATCGCGGAACTTGGCCGCGTCATCATCATCGGCCAGCGTATCCAAGTGCATCAGCTTTTTGATGAACGGCGAGATGATCAGCACGCCAACGCCCACGGCAACCGCGATCAGGCCAATCTGCCAATACACGTCGAGCACCACTTGCTGGCCCGCGCCTTCGCCCGATGCCCGTTCAGACCCCGTTGCCGCTGCGATCAGACCGGCGACGAAGTTACCAGTGGCCGAGGCAAAGAACCACGTGCCCATGATCAGCGACGCCATATGCGCCGGAGCCAGACGGTTCATGGCGCTGAGGCCAACAGGCGACAGGCACAGCTCACCGGTGGTGTGGAGCAGATAGATCAGGAAGATGAACAATACCGGCGTCGCAATGCCATTGGCCGCGCCCGCCACCAGCACAAGGAAGCCAGCGCCCAGCTGAATCAGCGCAAGGCCGAACTTGGCAGGCGCAGACGGCTCCAGCCCTTTCTTACCCAGCCATGTCCACACGGTGGCGAACACAGGCGCAAGCAGCACGATATAAAAGGCATTGATCGACTGGAACACCGATGCCGGCACCCCGCCGCGATCGACATAGCGGTCCGTATAGAGGTTCAGCGATGACCCGGCCTGTTCAAACAAGGCCCAGAACAGGATCGAACCAATGATCAGGAACATCGCGGCAAAGATACGGTCCCGGTCTTCGCGCGACAACTTGGTCACCGCGACGATCAGCACATAGCCGACCAGCACAACGCCCGCGACCATCAGCAACCAGCCAATGACCGACTGATACTGGATCAGGCCCCAGATCACCACAACAGCCAGAACGCCAACCGCATAGATCAGCCATTCCAGCTTGATCCCCATCACCGACGAGGTCAGCTTTGCGGCATCGGGCGCTTCACCCCGGCCCATCAGATAAGGCTTGCCCCACATGAACACGATCAGGCCCAACAGCATGCCGAAGCCGGCAGCACCAAAGCCATAGGACCAGCCATAGGTTTCGCCCAGATAGCCGCAGAGCAGCGAGCCCAGGAACGCACCCAGATTGATGCCCATATAGAAAATCGTATAGGCCCCATCGCGGCGGAAATCGGTGCGGCTGTACAATTGCCCCACGATCACCGAGATATTGGCCTTCAAAAAGCCTGAGCCGACAATGATGAACGACAAAGCCAGCCAAAAGATATTCAGCGCCGCACTACCAGTGCCGCCATCGCCTTCAAATCCCATCAGGAAATGGCCAAAGGTCAACAGCACCGCGCCAAACAACACGGCCTTTCGCTGGCCCAAATAGCGATCAGCCAGATAGCCGCCCAGCACCGGCGTGATATACACCAAAGCGGTATAGGCCCCATAGATGACGCCCGATTGCTCATCGGAAAACAGCCAGTGTTTGGTCAGATAAAAGATCAGCAGCGCGCGCATCCCGTAATAGGAAAAACGCTCCCACATTTCGGCGAAGAACAGAACGAACAGCCCCTTGGGGTGCCCCAAAATTGTTCCGCGCGCGTCGCCGCTTTCGGCATATCCGCTGGCCATGGACCCTTAACTCCCTATCGATTCATGATGTTTCCCTAGCGCAGGCACCGGGGTGATTCCGTCACACTAACGCAAAAATTACGCCTGTGAAGAAGATTGTTACCATTGTGACCAACGCAAAGGGCGGTTTTCCGGTGCATGCCACCATTGCACCATCCCCGTCGCACACCTAAATGCGCGTCATGCTATTCAACGATACCAGCTCGCTTCCCGCCTATCTCGCCAGCCGCCGGTCGGGCAAACCGCGCGACATGATTGCGCCCGGCCCCGATGCAGCCCAAGTGCGTGACATTGTGACGCTGGCCATGCGCACACCGGATCATGGCAAGCTGAACCCATGGCGTGTGGTGATGGTGCGCGAAGAAGATCGCTCGACCCTGGCCGCCCAGCTGGTGGCGCTTTACCGCGCTGACAAGCCGGAGGCTGGCCGGATCGAAACCGATGCCATCGCCCAATACGCCCTTCAAGCCCCCTGCCTGCTAGTCGTGCTATCCAGCCCGCGCGCGCATTCCAAAGTGCCCTTGTGGGAACAGCAGATTTCGGCAGGCGCCTTTGCCATGAACATCGCCCATGCCGCCCATGCGCACGGCTTTGTCTCCGGCTGGCTTTCCGGCTGGCCCACCGAGCATCCCGGCGCGCATGCCCTGTTTGGCGAGCCGCATGAGAAAATCATCGGCTATATGTATATCGGCACATCGGGCAAGCCGCAGGATGAGCGCGCGCGTCCGGCGCTGGATGACGTGCTATCGGCCTGGAAGCCCCGGAATTAAGCGGTTTCAGCTGTAACGGAACTGCAATGAAGGCTTGACCCGCCGCGCTGTATTATGGCAGTGCAGCAGGATGACCAACACGCCTCTCACCCCATCCGCGCCGATTGCTACGGACCGGGCCCGGCCCGTTTATCTAAAGCTGCGCGATCTGATTGCCGCCGCGATATTGGATGGACGGTTCGCCGAAGGGCAGATGCTGCCATCGGTCCGCGCCTTTGCCGCCGAACAGGGGGCCAATCCATTGACCGTGGCCAAGGCGTATCAGCTGTTTCAGGATCAGGGCCTGATCGAGGTCCAACGCGGTGTCGGCATGTATGTGGCGCGCGGGGCAACGGCGAAATTGCGTAGCCAAGAGCGCGAATTGTTCCTCGCCGAAAGCTGGCCCGCCATCCGCGATCAGATGCGACGGCTGGATATTGATCCGGCGGAGCTGCTGGCGACGGGGTAAAAAGGTTCGTCACCCCTTACCCCAATTCCTTCATCATTGCCTCGGCCTGATCGCGTTCCGGAAACGCCCCGCGTGACAGGGCGTGACGCAACAAATTCCGCGCCGCCTCATCCTTGTTTTGCGCCTTATAGGCACGCGCCAGATTCCACGCCATAAAACCATTTCCGGGATTGCTGCGATGCGCCTTTTCCAGCAGCGCTTCGGCATCGGCCAGTCTTTTGCCCTCGGCCAATAACGCCAAACCCCAAATATGCGCCGATACCGGGCTGGCAGGCTGGGCACGATAGGCGGCCTGCGCCGCCTCAATTGCCTGACCATTGCGGCCCAGTTTCAGCTCGGCCATGGCAAGGTCCGCCATCAAAAATGCGTCTTGTGGCCCAATGCGATCGCGCAAATCGCGCAGCATCGGCGCGGCTATCGGCCATTGCCCAGCATCCAGAACCGCCATGGATTGAATACGCAGCGCCATCGGGTGAAACGGATTGCGATCCAGATATTGGCCGTTAAACAACCGCGCATCGGCATCCGCCCCGGTGCGCGCAATCGCCGCCAGCGTGCGCAGCAGCGTTAGATCGGTCATGCGGATGGCCGCGCCCTGGCGATAGGCTTCGGATGCCTCAGGCCAACGACCGGCAATCATCTGCACATCGCCGACCAGCAAATGCGCGTCTGCAGCGCCTGTATTCAGATCGCGCAGCCGCTTTGCCTCGGCTAAGGCCTTGTCGGCCTGCCCCGCTGCCAACAGGCCGCGAATATAGGGGATGACTGCGCGGGCATCATTGGGCTTGTCGCGCGCCGCCAGCGCCAGCACCGGCAGGCTATCGGGCACCATGATCGGCTGCATCGCAGGCGCAAAGGTTTGTGCCGCGCTGTTCAGATAAATCGCCGCATCCTCTCGCCGATCCAGTTGCTCCAGCGAACGCCCGACGACGGTCAAAAGATAGGGCGTCGCATCAGGGCGATCCGCCGCGCTACGAAAACGGCGCACTACCTCGGCATATTCGCCATTGCGCTGCATCGCGCGGGCCAGCATCTGCATCGCCATCCGGTTATTGGGCTGGCGCACATAGAGCCGTTGCAACCGGTCAATCGCCTGATTGAGATTGCCTGCGCGATATTCCAGCGCGCCATCAACCAGCAAGGCCGCGGGCAGATTTTGCAGCTTGCCCTCGGTCTTCAGGATCAGCCGCCGCGCCAGGCTGGTCTTGCCCGCCCGCGCGGCCAGAACCGCCTGCATGAAATAGGCATTGGGATTATCGGGATCGGCGTCCAAGATCTTGCGCGTCGCTGCCAGCATTTCGGTATGGCGGCCCAGATCGCCCAAAGTCGCGGCATATTCGATCAGCAGATTGACATCATTCGGCGCGATTTTCAGCGCGCGTTCAAACCAGATCAGGGCGGGCAACAGGCCCAATTGCTCGCGGGTCAGCTGGCCATGATATTGCAAGGCTTTGGGGTTTTCAGGCGCCAGATCCACGGCGCGTTCCACCGCCTCCAAAGCTTGTTTCTGTTCGCCGCCCAGAAAGCGCAGGCGGGCGATTTCCACCCATAATTCGCTGTCATTGG
>JBGSTI010000485.1:0-2818 GCA_041736605.1 Sphingomonadaceae bacterium | reverse complement strand
GTCCAACGGCCCCGGCGATCCGGCGGCGACGGGCGAATATTCGGTGCCGGTAATCCGCGCGTTGCTGGACCGGGATGTGCCCCTGTTCGGCATTTGCCTGGGCCATCAGATGCTGGCTTTGGCCGCAGGCGCAAAGACGCTGAAAATGCATCAGGGCCATCGCGGCGCCAACCATCCGGTGCAGCGGATTGGTGAGACCTGGGGCGACACACAGGGTCTGGTGGAAATCACCAGCATGAACCATGGTTTCGCCGTGGATGCCGCGACTTTGCCCGCCAATGTGGTCGAAACGCATCGCAGCCTGTTTGACGGCAGCAATTGCGGCATCGCCTTTACCGACAAGCGCGCCTTTGGCGTGCAATATCACCCCGAAGCTTCTCCGGGACCGCAGGACAGTTTTTATCTGTTCGAGCAGTTTGTCGGAGGTTTGAAGTAAGATTATGCCCAAACGCACAGACATCAAATCCATTCTCGTCATTGGCGCTGGTCCGATTGTTATCGGCCAGGCGTGCGAGTTCGATTATTCGGGGACGCAGGCGATCAAGGCGCTGCGCGAGGAGGGCTATCGCATCATCCTCGTCAATTCGAACCCGGCGACGATCATGACCGATCCGGACATGGCCGACGCCACCTATGTCGAGCCGATCACCCCTGAAATCGTTGCCAAGATCATTGAGAAAGAGCGCCCCGATGCGGTGCTGCCGACGATGGGTGGGCAAACGGCGCTGAACACCGCGCTGGCGCTGGCGCAAGATGGCACGTTGGAGAAATATGGCTGCATCATGATTGGAGCCGATGCCTAAGCCATCGACAAGGCCGAGGATCGCCAGAAATTCCGTGATGCGATGGACAAGATCGGGCTGGAAAGCGCGCGTTCGGTCGTGGCGCACACCATGGACGAAGCCTTGGCAGGCTTGGAGCGCACTGGCCTGCCCGCGATTATCCGCCCCTCCTTCACCTTGGGTGGCACCGGCGGCGGCATTGCCTATAATCGCGAAGAATTTGAGCGGATCGTCAAGACCGGGCTTGATGCTTCTCCCACCACCGAAGTGCTGATCGAGGAATCGCTGCTCGGCTGGAAAGAATATGAGATGGAGGTGGTGCGCGATCGCAAGGACAATTGCATCATCATCTGCTCGATCGAAAATGTCGATCCGATGGGCGTGCATACGGGGGATTCGATCACGGTCGCCCCGGCGCTGACGCTGACCGACAAGGAATATCAGATCATGCGCAACGCCAGCATCGCGGTGCTGCGCGAAATTGGCGTCGAAACCGGCGGTTCGAATGTGCAGTTCGCGGTCAATCCCAATGATGGCCGCCTGATCGTTATCGAAATGAACCCGCGCGTGTCGCGCTCGTCGGCGCTGGCATCCAAGGCAACGGGTTTCCCGATTGCCAAGGTCGCGGCCAAGCTAGCCGTGGGTTATACGCTTGATGAGATCATGAACGACATTACCGGGGCCACCCCGGCGTCGTTTGAACCGACCATCGATTATGTCGGCACCAAAATCCCGCGCTTTGCCTTTGAAAAGTTCAAGGGCGCCGAGCCTTTGCTGGGCACGGCGATGAAATCGGTCGGCGAAGTGATGGCGATTGGCCGGAACATCCATGAATCGATGCAAAAGGCTTTGCGTGGTCTGGAAACCGGGCTGGACGGCTTCAACCGCGTGCCTGAACTGGAAGGCGCGACCAAGGACCAGATCATCGCCGCACTCGCCAAGCCGACGCCGGACCGGCTGCTGGTTACCGCACAAGCAATGCGCGAAGGGCTGAGCCTTACGGAAATCAACCGCATCACCCATTATGATATGTGGTTTCTGGAGCGGATTGCGGAGATTATCGCGGCCGAAGCCGAGATCATGGAAAATGGCCTGCCCATCGACGCGATTGGCCTGCGCCGCTTGAAAGCCATGGGCTTTTCGGACAAGCGTCTGGCGACCTTGGCAGTGCGCTCGGTGCATGTCGCAGGTGGCCTTGGCGAAACCAGTGCGCGCCGTTCGGGCCTGCTACATGATGCCATTGTTGCCATGGCGGGTGCGACCAGCGAGGAAGAGGTGCGGGCGCTGCGCCATCGCCTAGGTGTGCGGCCGGTGTTCAAACGCATCGATACCTGCGCGGCGGAATTTGAGGCGATCACGCCCTATATGTATTCCACCTATGAATCGCCGATCTTTGGCGCGCCCGAAAATGAGGCGCAGCCCAGCAACCGGCGCAAGGTGGTGATTCTGGGCGGTGGGCCGAACCGCATCGGTCAGGGCATCGAGTTTGACTATTGCTGCTGCCACGCCTGTTTCGCACTGGAAGATGCAGGCTATGAAACTATCATGATCAACTGCAACCCGGAAACGGTCAGCACCGATTATGACACGTCGGACCGCCTGTATTTTGAGCCGCTGACGGCTGAAGACGTGCTGGAAATCCTAGACGTCGAACGCTCCAATGGCGATCTGGTGGGCGTGATTGTGCAATTTGGCGGGCAAACGCCGCTGAAGCTTGCGCAGGCATTGGAAGATGCCGGTATTCCGATCTTGGGCACATCGCCCGACGCCATCGATCTGGCCGAGGACCGCGAACGGTTTGCGGCGTTGGTTGACAAGCTGGGCCTGTTGCAGCCCGCCAATGGCATTGCGCGCAGCCGCGAAGAGGCGCTCGCCGTCGCCAATCGCATTGGCTATCCAGTTCTGATGCGGCCTTCCTATGTGCTGGGCGGCCGGGCGATGGAAATCGTCGATTCGCCCGCGCAGTTGGAGGATTATATCGCCACTGCCGTGCAAGTATCGGGCGATTCCCCGGTGCTGATCGATCAATATCTGCG
>JBGSTI010000479.1:0-5373 GCA_041736605.1 Sphingomonadaceae bacterium | reverse complement strand
GGCACGGATGGCGGTCAGCGTCTCTTGTGGCTCGCTGCGACCTGCGACAGCCACATCGGCCCCCGCCTCGGCCAGCGCCACGGCAATGGCCTGACCAATGCCCGTATTGGCCCCGGTGACCAAAGCCGCCTTGCCCGTCAGATCAAAGGAGATTGCCATATCAACCAATCACGCCGCGCAGATAGTCAGCCATTTCGGCATCCTTGGCATTGGCAAAGAAATAGTCGGCAAAGCGTTCGCCCGCGATGGTGGATTTCAGCAATTCCTGATCCACAGTCTTGAGCACGGTCAACATATCGCGGCAGGAAGCGGCCTTCATATCCTTCAGGATAGAGCGGTTCGCCGCCATGAAATGTGCGCGCTCTTTGGGATAGCCAGCGCCGCCTTCATTTTCGAAAATCTTGCGATAGCAATCTTGCAGATTAAGCTCCGCCGCCCAGCCAAAGCCCTTGGCATAAGGCATCGACATGGCATTGCCATCGTTGATCTGGCTAAACAAAAACGCATCAGTGGGATCGATTACCAGACCGCAGAACACGCCCGGCATCGCATTGGCGGCCAGCATCGAGCCCATGCCAGTGCCGCAACCCGTGATGACAAAATCCGCCGCGCCCGAATTGAGCAATATGCCCGCGAGCAGGCCATTCATCACATAGGTGAGCGAGGCTGAATCCTCCGGCGTGTACATGCCATAATGGAAAACCTGATGGCCCAAAGGCTCTGCCACGCTGGTCAGCGCGTCGTGGACGATCTGGCTTTTGGCGGCCTGGCTGTTTTCGATGATCAAAGCGATTTTCATGGGTTTTTGCCTTTTCTGATCCTGCCGCATGGGGGCATTTTATGAAGTGTTGGCACACAAGGTAACCGGTGTCATGACTGGTTGCAAGAGCAATGCGTGATCGCAATATCAGCCATACATAAATGGTGTTTCGTCATTCCCGCGAAGGCGGGAATCCATCACCTGCCGGCGCGGAAGCAAAGTCCCGTGATGGACGCCCGCCTTCGCGGGCGTGACGAGAGGTTTTGTTTACACAGACAATATCAGTCACCCCTTAGGCGGCGCAACCGAACCCCGGCGGATCAAAGTCGACAGAAATTCTGACGGCTCATTCTCCAGATCAATCCCCTCTACCGCGCCATTGATCAGCTTGAACGCGGCAGAGCGGCCCATCGCGACAATCGGCCAGCGCACCGTGGTAAGCGGCGGCCAGACGCGCGAGGCAATCGGCGTATCATCGAACCCGACAATCGACAGATCCTCCGGCACGCTGATCCCGCGCAGCCGGGCGGCATAAAGCACCGCTGCCGCCATTTCGTCGTTTGAGGCAAAAATCGCGGTGGGGCGCGGCGACAGGTCGAGCAATTTCTCGGTCGCGGCCAGCCCCGAATCGAACGTATATTCTCCCTGCGCCTTGTGGCTGCGCGGCAATTTCAACCCTGCGTCATTCAGTGCATCTTCAAACCCCGCCAATCGTTCGGCGGCGGATCGAAAGCCCTGCGGTCCGGTGATAATCGCAATTCGGCTATGCCCCTGATCGATCAGATAGCGCGTGGCATCGCGCACCGCATCGCGATCATTCGACGCGACCATATGCGCGCTTTCATCCAGCACTGCTGACCCCATGCGAACGAACCGACAGCCTGCCTCAACGCACATTTGCGCCACCGCATCATTTTCCGAAATCGGCGGCAGGATGACGATGCCATAAAGCCGCTGGCGCACGATAAACTCACGCATATCCTCAACCAAAGTCGGCGAATTGCGGTTCACCGGCTGCACCACCATGGCAAATTCGGTGCCCTGCAGCCCCTCTAATATCCCCTGCTGCATGTTGAGAATCATCTGCGCATTCGGGTTGTCATGCACCAACCCGATCAGGAAATTGCGCCCCAGCGCCAGTGCCCGCGCCTGGGGATTGGGGACATAGCCGACCTCGGCAATCACAGCCTTCACCTTGTCGCGCGTTTCCGCCGTAAGCTTGGGCGAATCGTTGATGACACGGCTGACGGTCTTTTTGGAAACGCCCGCAATGCGCGCAATATCATTGATGGTTGGCTTCATCGGAGGAGCACTCATTTGACGCAATTTTCATGCGCATAGCACAATTTTTTAGCCCGTCTGCCAAGCAATCTTGCAAATGACACCGGTTTCCCATAGCAGTGAGCCACGAAACAAGCGGAAAGGGGAGAATGCGTGTCGCAACCATGTGCCGAAGCCAACAGCATCGCGGAGGCTTTTGTCAGGGCGCGCCGTCAAGCCCGATCGCTTGCGCAATATCCAGGTAATGAACCCGCCGATCTGGCCATGGCCACAGCCATTCAGGATGCCGCTATCCAGCAATGGGGCGGCACAATCGCTGGCTGGAAAGTGGGACGGATCAATCCGCCATGGCTGGTAAAACTGGGAACCAACCGCCTGCCCGGCCCGATTTTCGCCGATCAGGTTCAGCATGCTGGCGATGATAGCGCCGCCATTGGTGCAATTTTTGAAAGTGGCTTTGGCGCAGCAGAGGCAGAGTTCGTCTTTCGCCTTGGCGCGTCACCCAAAGAAGGCACGCTGACGCTGGCTGAGACCGCTGATCTGGTTGACGCGGTGTTCATTGGTATTGAAATTGCCAGCTCCCCGTTTCCGGGCATCAATGCGCGCGGACCGTTGGTCACCATTTCGGATTTTGGCAACAATAATGGCCTGATCCTCGGCGCAGAAATCCTCGATTGGCAAAAGGCCGGGCTGGATGACTGGGCGCTGGAATCGCGCATCGATGGCAAGATCGTTGGCCAGGGCGCAGCATCAGCCTTTCCCGATGGCCCATTGGGGTCCGTGCAATTCCTGATCCAGAATCTGCTGGAACGCGGGCTACCGATAGAGCCGGGCCTGCTGATTTCCACCGGCGCCGTCACCGGCGTACACGACATTGCCGCAGGCCAACATTTTGAGGCGCAGTTTGGCGCGTTCGGTACCATTGATTGCACTATCAAGCACGCGACAGCCCAATAAGGGCGCGCGGACACAAGGAGACGGACATGACGGCAGCACCACCGCCACCAGTCACGACATCGGATGTTCCCCGCGCCGGACGCTATCGCTGGAGCATCATTGCGCTGCTGTTTCTGGCGACCACGGTCAATTATATTGATCGTACCATGCTGGGCCTGCTTGCGCCTGATCTGGGCAAGGAAAATGGCTGGAACGAGGATGATTACGGCAATATCGTCACCGCGTTTCAGGCCGCCTATGCCATGGGCTTTTTGCTGATGGGCTGGCTGATCGACAAGTTCGGCCCCAAAATTGGCTATGCCATCGCCATCACCATCTGGACCGTAGGCCATGTCGCCCATGGCTTTGCCTCGTCGGTGGGTTCGTTCATGGCGGCGCGCGTGGTTTTGGGCGTGGGCGAGGCTGGGCATTTCCCCTCGGTTGTGCGCGCCAGCAGCGAATGGTTCCCGCAAAAGGAACGCGCCTATGCCATCGGCTGGGTCAATTCGGCGACCACCATCGGCGTAATCCTGACCGCGCCGACCATCGCGCTCCTGATGGTCACCTTGGGCCTAGATTGGCGGCAGACGTTCATTTATTCGGGCCTGTTCGGCATCGTGCTGCTGGTGTTGTGGCTGTGGCTGTATAGCAACCCGCGCGAAAGCGGCAAAGTGAGCGAAGCCGAGTTGGCGTGGATCGAGAATGATCCGCCTGAAAAAATCGAGCAGATCGGCTGGTCACGCCTGATACAAAAGCGCGAGGCCTGGGCCTTTGCGGCTGCCAAGTTCCTGACGGATCCCGTCTGGTTCCTGATGCTGTTTTGGCTGCCCAAATATTTCAGCGCGACCTATAATGTTGACCTCAAAATCGTGCTGTTGCCGATGATCATCATGTACCTTTTGTCTGATGTCGGATCGATTGCCGGTGGCTGGCTGTCGTCGAAACTGATCCAGAATGGCCGCACCGCCAATTTTGCACGCAAGGTGACGATGCTGGCCAGCGGTTGCTGTGTGCTGCCCTTGCTGTTCGTGACAGGCATTGAAAATATGTGGGTGGCGGTGGTGCTGATCGGCATTGCGCTGGCTGGTCATCAGTCGTTCTCATCGAACCTCTTGTCCTTGCCGCCAGATATGTTCCCCAAGCGCGCGGTCGGTTCGGCCATAGGCCTTGGCGGCTTTGCAGGCGGCATTGGCGGCATGATCATGGCCAAATCCACCGGACTGGTGCTGGATGCCACAAACGGCAATTACACGCTGATTTTTGCCGCATGTACGGTGGTCTATTTCCTCGCGGTTGCCGCGATCCATTTGCTGTCGCCGCGTCTGGCGCGGGTGGAAGTGGGCTGAAAGTCCAATGCAACGCCGCTGGCTGATCGCCCATGATCGGGACACTGTTGGCATTGCGCTGACGGCTCTCGATTTGGGCGAGCAGGCTGGCGGCGTCGTTTTACCCGCAGCACTGCCTGCGGGGCACAAATTTGCTTTGCGCACTGTGCAAGCGGGCGAACCCGTCATCAAATTGGGCCATGCCATTGGCCGGGCCAGCGCCGCGATTGCGCCCGGCGAACACGTCCATAGCCACAATCTGGCCTTTGCCGGAGCGGCAGACCGCAGCGACATCGGCACCAATCTGGTCACGCCAAGGCGCATTGACGCACAATTCCAAGGCTTTGTGCGCGCCGATGGCCGCGTCGGCACGCGCAATCATATCGCAATCCTGACCAGCGTGAACTGCTCAGCCACCGTTGCCAAACGCATCGCCGCGCATTTCACCGCCGAACGGCTGGCCGCCTTTCCCCAAGTCGATGGCGTGTTTGCCTTTGGCCATATGTCGGGCTGTGGCATGGCCAAGCAGGGCCAAGGGATCGACAATTTGCGCCGCACGCTGGCAGGCTATGCCCGCCATCCCAATTTTGCCGGGGTGCTGATTATCGGCCTTGGCTGTGAGGTCAATCAGATCGATCTGTTACTGGAAGCAGGTGGCCTTGAAACCAGCGCGCAATTACAGACGCTGACCATTCAGGACGCAGGCGGCACGATGGCGGCGATCAGCGCGGGGATTGCCGCGATTGAGGCGATGCTGCCGCTGGCCAATGCGTGCCAGCGCGCGCCCGTTTCGGCAGCTTATCTGACCATCGGGCTGCAATGCGGGGCATCGGATGGCTATTCGGCACTGACGGCCAATCCGGCTTTAGGCGCTGCGGCAGACCTTGTGGTCGGTGCAGGTGGCAAGGTCATCCTGTCCGAAACGCCTGAGATTTTCGGGGCCGAAGACCTGCTGCTGCGCCGCGCCGCCAGCCCGCAAGTGGCACAGGCCCTGATCGCGCGGCTGGCCTGGTGGCAGAATTATGCCGCCAGCAGCGGGGCTGATCTGGATAACAACCCCTCCCCCGGCAA
>JBGSTI010000476.1:0-6427 GCA_041736605.1 Sphingomonadaceae bacterium | reverse complement strand
AGCGCATCGCGGGCGGTATCAAGGAACGCTCGCGTTTCGGCATCGACCTCGCCTGCGCTGATTGGCCCCGCGATCACCTGCCACCATTCGTCCACATCGGCGATGCGCGCAATATTGGGGCGAATAGCATTCCACGCCTCTTCGCCCATGCCATTTGGCAAGCGATCTGCGACGCTGGCGAAATCCATCTGGTGCACAATCTGCTGATTGAGCCGCGCCATATCCTCATCGGCAAAGCGCGCCGGGGCGCGGCCGAAACGGCCAAAATCAAACGCGGCGCACAAAGCCTCCATATCCAGCACCGGCTGCACCGGATCAGACGTGCCCAGCCGCGCCAGCAGTGCGCGCACCGCCTGTGCTTCAATCCCCTGTTCGCGAAACGCCGCAACGCCAAGCGAGCCCAACCGCTTGGACAGCTTGCCCTCTGCACCGACCAGCAGCGCCTCGTGCGCGAATTGCGGCGGGGCCTTGCCCATGGCGGTGAACATCTGAATTTGCGCCGCGGTGTTGGACACATGATCCTCGCCGCGTACCACATGGGTGATGCCCATATCGACATCATCAATCGCCGAGGGCAGCATATACAGCCATGATCCATCAGCGCGTCGGATCACGGGGTCCGACAGGCTGTGCGCATCAAAATGCTGGGAGCCACGCACCATATCATCCCAGGCAATCGGCTCGTCATGGTTCAGCTTGAACCGCCAATGCGGGCTTTTGCCCTCTGCCTCCAAAGCGGCGCGATCCGCATCGGTGAGCTGCAAAGCTGCCCGATCATATATCGGCGGCAGGCCTCGCCCCAATTGCACCTTGCGTTTCAGGTCCAGCTCTTGCGAACTTTCATAAGCCGGGTAAATCCGCCCGGCGGCGCGCAAGGTTTCAAACACGCTTTCATACAGGGCAAAGCGCGCCGATTGGCGCACTTCGGCGTCGGGCGTCAGGCCCAGCCAATTGAGATCAGCGCGGATGCCATCGACAAACTCTTCGCGCGACCGCTCTGCATCGGTATCATCGATACGCAGCAGGAACCGCCCGCCATGTTTGCGCGCAAACATCCAATTATGCAGCGCAGTGCGAATATTACCGACATGCAAATGGCCGGTGGGCGACGGAGCGAAACGGGTGATGACTGTCATGATGGGGGCGCTATACCGGTTTTGCCGCAAAATGCGACAGGGCAGATACAATGCGGCCAATTGCGGAGGGACCGGCGATGAAGGCACAGCGCAAAGCCATGCAGTCTGCCATAATATGGGCCTGGCTTGTGTCGATGACCATGGCCTGCAAGCCCGCCGAAACCGAACCCGGAACTTCAGCCCAACCACGCGGCGGACAAGTGGCGGATAAAGTGACGGCCGATAAATTACAGGCCTTGGCGACAACAGCCTGCCAATGCGACCAACAAAGCCGCGGTGGCGATTGGTCCCCTTGGTCGCCTGCGCCCTTGGGCCTCGATGACATGGCAGGGCAAACACCGCCGTGCTGGCAGGAATTTGACAAGGCTCTGCGACCCTATGATTTCACCGGTGGCCCCGTTGCTGCCTGCGGGCCGGGTTCGGAGCATGAATATCTGACCGTTGGCCGCGATCAGGCCTTTGCCGATGGCCCCATTTATCGTGACAATGCCGATGGCACGTCCAGCATTATCCAGCCGCCCAAAGATCGGCCGCAAGAGCTTTACGAGATACATCTGCGCTATGGCTTTAACACCTGCTCACAGGCAGAGGCGGACAAGCGTCTGGCAGAGTATAACGCACGCCAGGCCGAAAAAGGCGGCGCGCCCGGCTGTGGCTGATCCGTCACAGCATCTATCGCCATGTAACCAATGTAAATTGTGGCAAGCCCGCGATTAGGGTTATCCTGCCCTTAACCATCGGGGCCGTAGCCAAAGTCCATGCAACGGCATCTTTCCATCTTGGCGAAACGGATTTTCCCGCCCGTCCCGACATCTATCGCCGATGATTTCACGCTATTGCGTGTGCGCCAATTACAGGCGCATTTGCCGTTGCTACATCTTACCATGATCATCATCATGATCGCTGCCGCCACCGCGTCTGTTGGCCACGTCCCATTTGTCATCAGCCATATATTGCCTGCTTTGGCCATTCCGATCTGTGCCGTTCGCGGCATGATGTGGCATCAACAGCGGCATGAACGCCATGATCTGGATCAGGCACGGCATATCCTCAAACGTGTCAAATGGTCAGGCACAGGCCTGATCAGCCTTGCGACGGCATGGAGCCTGTTGGCATGGCACAACGCACCGCCGCAAATGGCCAGTTATTTCCCGATCTTCATCGCGATGGGCACCATGGCCACCGCCTATAGCTTGGCGACAATTCGCGGCGTTGGCCTCAGCGTTTTGGGCGTCGGCATGCTGCCAATTTCCGGGCAATTATTGTGGCATGGCGAAACCATGTCTGTCGCCATTGCCGCAACTTTGCTGATGTCATCGCTGTTTCTGGCGCGCATGTTGGTGCTGCATCACCGTCATCTTGTTGGCCTGCTGGAAATGCAATTGCAAATGAAGACGCTGGCCGAAACCGATCCGTTGACGGGCCTATCCAATCGCCGCGTGCTAATGGACGATCTGCGCAAGGAAATCCGCCGCGCCGCCAAAACGCATTCTGCCGATAGCGTTGGCCCGGCCGTGGCGATGATCGACCTTGATGGCTTCAAACCGGTCAATGACTGTCATGGCCACGCGGCGGGCGATGCCGTGTTGCAACAAGTGGCATTGCGTTTTGATACGGCCTGCCGCGATGGCGCAAAAATCTATCGGCTGGGCGGCGATGAATTTGCGCTCCTGATCCCCGCAGGCAACAATTTGCGGGCAGAGGCGATTGCCGATGGGGTGATGGCATCTTTGGCCCGGCCGTTCATGGTCGATGGCGCCGCAATCCCCATCGGAGCCAGCCTGGGCATGGCAATATGGCCGGGCGATGGCCATGACGCCGAAGGGCTAATCGCCCTGGCCGACAGCCGCCTCTATCTGGCCAAGGCCGATCATCATCGCGATGCAGCCTATATGCAAATGCGCGATGAGGTAACTTGGGCGGTGGCGTAACGGCTTGCCCCTCTTGTACCCCGACGAAAGTCGGGGCCCAGTTGATCATGGGAATTGCTTAGTATCGAGGACGGGACTAGGCCCCGGCTTACGCCGGGGTACACGGCCCATCACACCGTCCGGAACGCATTGGTAATCGGATAGCGCCGATCCCGCCCAAAATTGCGGTTGGACAGTTTCACCCCCAGCGGGGCCTGTCGGCGCTTATATTCCGCAATGTACAACAGCCGCTCTATGCGGGCCACGGTATCGCGGTCCAGCCCATCGGCCACCAGATCATCGACGCTGCGTTCCTGCTCTACCAAACCCTGCAAAATCTGGTCCAGCACCGGATAGGGTGGCAGGGAATCCTCGTCTTTCTGATCGGGGCGCAGTTCGGCGCTGGGCGGCTTTTCTATCACGGTCAGCGGCATCACCGGCCCATCCGGCCCCAAGCCGATGGCAGGGCGGTTTTCATTGCGCCAGCGCGATACGGCAAACACCGTCATCTTATAGGCGTCTTTCAGTGGATTATAGCCGCCCGCCATGTCGCCATAAATGGTGGCATAGCCAACGCTCATTTCGCTTTTGTTGCCGGTGGTCAGCAGCATGTGGCCGAACTTGTTTGACAGCGCCATTAACGTGACGCCACGGATACGCGACTGCACATTTTCCTCGGTAATGTCATACTCACGATCCGCAAAGCTGCCCTCCAGCATCGTGTCAAACGCCTCAACGGCGGGCACGATGGGGATGGTATCCAGCCGCACGCCCAGCATCCGAGCGCATTCGGCGGCGTCGTCAAGGCTGGCCTGGCTGGTAAAGCGGCTGGGCAGCATCACGCACCACACCCGGTCGGCGCCCAGCGCATCGACCGCAACAGCGGCAGACAGCGCGCTATCAATCCCGCCAGACAGGCCCAGAACCACGCCGGGAAAACGGTTGCGATCCACATAGTCGCGCAGGCCCGTCACCATCGCGCTGTAAATATCCGCCGGATGCTCTTGCAGGGCGTGGATGTCACCCGGCAGGCAGTGCCAGCCCGCATCGCCCTTTTCCCAGCGCGTCGGAACGATGGCTTCCTGCCAATCGGGCAATTGCTGCACCAACGCGCCATCGCCATTGATCACGAATGACGCGCCGTCGAACACCAGCTCATCCTGCCCGCCAATGCGATTCAGATACAGCAAGGGAATGCCGGTATCGCGCGCGCGCTGTTTGGCCACGCCCTCAATCCGCACGTCATCCTTGTCGATCTCATACGGGCTGCCATTGACCGAGATAAAGATATCCGCGCCCTGTTCGGCCAGATGGCGGCAGACATCGGGGAACCACACATCCTCGCAAATCGGAAGGCCCAGCATCACCCCGCGAAACGCCACCGGCTGGGGCAAAGGCCCTGATGCAAACAGCCGCTTTTCGTCAAAGGTGCCATAATTGGGCAATTCATGCTTGAACCGCGTTGCGACAATCCGCCCGCCCTCCAGCAACGCCACGCCATTATACAGGCCATCATCGCGGCGGAAAATGCTGCCCACCAGCATCGCCGGGCCGCCATCCGCCGTTGCCGCCGCCAACTTGTCCAGCTCTGCCGCGGCGCGAATTGCCACGGCGGGTTTCAGCACCAGATCCTCGGGCGGATAGCCGATCAGCTGCAATTCAGGGTAGACGATCAGGTCACACGGCCCGGCTTTCGCCCGGATATCTAGCATCTGCGCGGCATTGGCGGCCAGATCGCCCATTTTCTGGTTGATCTGCGCCATGATGATGGTCAGCGATGCGGCGGGGGCGGATGTGTTGGGTGATGTCATGATCCCAGCGATAGAGGCCAAGCGACGGGGCTTCAACGCAAATTCCCCGACGCGCGACCAATATGGCCCTTCAGCGCGCGGCCCATGTCATAAATGTTGCATTTTGGTGCTTCCGAATCCCCGCCGCCCTGTCTAACAGGCGGGCTATATCGAGGGGCGCGGGCGCGCTGACCAATGCGGGCAAGGGAATAATTTTCATGAAATTGATGGCAGGCAACAGCAATCTTCCCTTGGCGCGCGCGGTCGCGGCCTATCTGGAAACCCCGTTGACCGACGCCAGCGTGCGCCGTTTCGCCGATGAAGAAGTGTTCGTCGAAATCCACGAAAATGTGCGCGGCGAGGATGTGTTCGTCATTCAATCGACCAGCTATCCCACCAATGACAATCTGATGGAATTGCTGATCTGCATGGACGCGCTGCGCCGCGCATCGGCCAAGCGCATCACCGCCGTCATCCCCTATTTCGGCTATGCCCGCCAAGACCGTAAGCCCGGACCCCGCACCCCGATTTCGGCCAAGCTGGTCGCCAATCTGATTACCACGGCGGGCGCTGACCGCGTGCTGTCGGTCGATCTGCACGCCGGGCAGATACAGGGCTTTTTCGATATCCCGACCGACAATCTCTATGGCGCGCCGGTGATGGCCGCCGATATTCAGGCCCGCTATGGTGCCGATCCCGTTATGGTTGTTTCACCCGACGTTGGCGGCGTGGTGCGCGCCCGTGCGCTGGCCAAGCGGCTGAACAACGCGCCGTTGGCCATTGTCGATAAGCGCCGCGAGCGCGCCGGTGAATCCGAAGTGATGAACATCATCGGCGACGTAAAGGGCCGCATGTGCATCCTGATTGACGATATTATCGATTCAGGCGGCACCCTGTGCAACGCGGCGCAGGCGCTGATGAATGCAGGCGCAGCGGGCGTTTCGGCCTATATCAGCCATGGCGTGCTGTCGGGCGGCGCGGTGGCGCGCGTCGATGCCTCGGCGCTGAAAGAATTGGTGATTACCGATTCGATCCTGGCCACCGATGCCGTATCTGATTCCAGCCGCATCCGTCATTTGACGATCGCGCCTTTGCTGGGCGAAGCAATCCGCCGCATTGCCGATGAAAGCTCGGTGTCGAGCCTCTTCGACTGACATGGCACGCCTCACCGCCGATGACATCGCCCTTGCCGCCCGCCTCGCCGATGCGGCGGGCGCGGCCATCCGCCCATTCTTTCGCGCCGATTACACGCATGAGGCCAAGGGCGATGCCTCGCCAGTGACCGAGGCGGATCGCGCCGCCGAAGCTGCGATGCGCCAGATCCTTGAGGCCGAACGCCCCGATGACACCATCATTGGCGAGGAATATGGCATACGCGCAGGCACATCGCCGCGCAGTTGGGTGCTTGATCCGATTGATGGCACCACCAGCTTCATGGCCGGGCGGCCTTTATTTGGCACTTTGATCGCGTTGGTTGAGGAAGGCTGGCCGATCATAGGCGTGATCGATCAGCCAATCGCGCGCGAACGCTGGACCGGCGCGGCGGGCAAGCCGACTTTGTTCAATGGCCAGCCGGTGCGCACGCGCGCCT
>JBGSTI010000471.1:0-2902 GCA_041736605.1 Sphingomonadaceae bacterium | reverse complement strand
GCGCGCCATGCGCACGGCAGAGGCTGTGCAATTGGATGACGGCGTGTTCGGCAGCTTTACCGACCGCTTCCCTTATCAGGAGACCGAAGACCAAGAGCGCGTGATCGCCGAAGTGCTCGACGATCTGCGCTCTGGCAAGCCAATGGACCGGCTGGTCTGCGGCGATGTGGGCTTTGGCAAAACCGAAGTCGCGATGCGTGCCGCCTTTGCTGCGGCGATGAGCGGGATGCAGGTGGCGGTCATCGCGCCAACTACGCTGTTGGCGCGCCAGCATTATACCAATTTTGCCGAACGCTTTGATGGCTTTCCGCTGAAAGTCGGGCGCTTGTCACGGCTTGTCCCTGCGGGCGAAGCTGCGACGACCCGCGCCGCGCTTACTGATGGCACGATGGACGTGGTGATCGGCACCCATGCCTTGTTGGCCAAATCGGTCGATTTCAAGCGGCTGGGCTTGGTGATTATTGACGAGGAACAGCGGTTTGGCGTGGTCCACAAGGAACGCCTGAAAGAGCTGAAGGCCGATGTCCATGTGCTGACGCTCACCGCCACGCCCATTCCGCGCACGTTGCAAATGGCGATGTCGGGCCTGCGCGAGCTATCGGTTATCCAGACGCCGCCGGTCGATCGGCTGGCGGTGCGCACCTATGTGATGCCATGGGATGGCCTTGTGATCCGCGAAGCTCTGCTCCGCGAACATCATCGCGGCGGGCAAAGCTTTATCGTCGTGCCGCGCATTGCCGATCTGGAGGGGTTGGAGGACTATCTGCGCGCCGAGGTGCCCGAGGTGAAGTTCGTCGCCGCGCATGGCCAGATGAGCCCTGTCGAGGTCGAGGATCGCATGTCGGCGTTCTATGAGCGGCGCTATGATGTGCTGCTGTCGACCACCATTGTTGAAAGCGGGCTGGATATTCCCAGCGCCAATACGCTGATCATCCACCGCGCCGAACGCTTTGGCCTTGCCCAGCTCTATCAGCTGCGCGGGCGTGTGGGCCGGGCAAAGGTGCGCGCCTATGCCTATCTGACGACGCCCGAAAACCGCGCGCTTTCCGAAATTGCCGAAAAGCGGCTGAAGGTCTTGTCCGATCTCGACAGTCTGGGCGCCGGGTTCCAATTGGCGAGCCATGATCTCGACATTCGCGGCGCGGGCAATCTGGTGGGCGATGAACAATCGGGCCATATCCGCGAAGTGGGCTTTGAACTCTATCAATCGATGCTGGAAGACGCGATTCTGGATTTGCGCGCCAGCGGGGCGGGCCTTGCCAAGCCGACCAGCGGTTTCAGCCCGCAAATCACCGTCGATGCGCCGATCATGATTGCAGAGGATTATGTGCCCGATCTGTCGGTGCGCATGGCGCTGTATCGCCGGATGAACGATTTGACCGACAAGGCACAGATCGAAGGTCTGGCGGCCGAAATCATCGACCGGTTCGGCGCGCTGCCTGAGGCAACGTCAAACCTGCTCAAACTGATTGAGGTCAAGCAGAACTGCGTCACCGCGCGCGTGACCAAGATCGATGTCGGCCCGCGCGGCGCATTGGTCACCTTCCACGAGGATGGCTTCCCGGATATTCAGGGGCTGCTTGCCTATGTCGAGCGTCTGGGCGGTGTGGCGAAATTGCGGCCCGATAACAAGCTAATGATCAACCGCGTCTGGGGCGATCCGGTGGCGCGGATGAATGGGCTGGTGCAATTGTCCAAGGGCCTGGCCGGGATTGTGCGGCGCAAGGGGGGCTGAATAGTCCGTGCTCCGGCGAAGGCCGGAGCGGTGGCGTATTAGTGCCAATCTATCTTGCAACCGCCACCGCTCCGGCCTGCGCCGGAGCACAATGGCCCCCCCTATTTCGGCTGATACGTCTGATCCGCTGTCGGAAACGTCCGTGCCCGCACTTCGCTGGCATATTGCTCAACGGTTTTGGTAATGACGCCCGCCATATCATTATATCGTTTCACAAAACGGGGAACGCGCTCAAACATGCCCAGCATGTCTTCGGTCACCAGCACCTGGCCATCGCATTGCGCCGATGCGCCAATGCCGATCACCGGGATATCGACCGACTGGGTGACGGCAATCGCAATCGGCTCCAGCACACCTTCGGCCACCAGCGCAAAGGCACCGGCATCGGCCACGGCCTTGGCGTCGGTCAATATCTTGTCATGCTCTTCCTGGCTGCGGCCGCGCGCGCCATAGCCGCCCAGCGCGTTCACCACCTGCGGGGTCAGGCCGATATGCGCCATCACCGGAATGCCGCGTTTGGTCAGGAAACTGATGGTTTCTGCCATCGCCGTGCCGCCTTCCAGCTTTACCGCCGCACAGCCCGTTTCGGCCATGATCCGGCTGGCCGATTCAAACGCCTGTTGCGGCGAGGCCTCGTAGCTGCCGAACGGCATATCGACCACGACGACGCTGTGATAGCTGCCCCGCACCACCGCCGCGCCGTGATTGCACATCATGTCCAGCGTCACCGCCAGCGTTGACGGCAGGCCGTAAATCACCTGGCCCAGCGAATCGCCGACCAGCAACATATCGCAATGCGGGTCGAGCAACTGCGCCTGCCGCGCGGTATAGGCCGTCAGCATGACCAAGGGCTCCTCGGTCTTGCCCTCAAACTTGCGCCGCTGAATGGCAGGCACGGTCAGCCGCTTCATCGGAGCGGGGGTGGGATTGGCGCGGCTCGTGCTGGTATCCAGCTGAAATGTAGTCGACATGTTGCTGGTCTAGCGCGACAAAAGGCACAAGGGAACCCGCCGCGCGTTTCAGGCGTAGTGCAACGAGGGAAAATCCGGCACACCAATGGCCGGTAAAACGGGAACAGGGAAAAGCATGACAGCATTGCAGATTTTTGTGGTCGCCTTTGCTGCCCTGCTCTCCCTTGGTACGCTGGCGTCAGGCATCCGCGCGCCG
>JBGSTI010000466.1:0-2092 GCA_041736605.1 Sphingomonadaceae bacterium | reverse complement strand
GCTGAAAGAAGAATCCGATTATGTGCGCGAAGCAGCGCAGATGCGGCGTTATGCCGCGTTACTGGCGGGTGACCCGGCATTCGTGCTGCCCGCGCCGGTTGAAGACATGTCGAGCGCGCAGATTTTGGTGATGGATTTTATCCCAGGTCAGCCCATCGAAACGCTGGAAACGGCGAGCCAAGATGTGCGCGAGGCCGCGATGGAATCGCTGTTGCGGCTGGTGCTGCGCGAATTATTTGCCTTTGGCTATATGCAGACTGACCCCAATTTCGCGAATTATCGTTGGCAGCCGGAAAGCGGGCGGATCGTGCTGCTTGATTTCGGCGCGGCGCGGCCTGTGCCAGAGGCGACCAGCGCAGCCTATCGCCGGTTGATGACCGCCGGGCTCGACGGCAATCATGATGCGTTGCGCGATGCACTGATTGAGGTCGGCTTTTTCTCGCAAGGCGTGCTGGCGCGGCATCAGAACTCTATCGACGCGATGATCGCGATTTTGGTGCAGCATCTGGGCAAGCCTGGTCTGTTCGATTTTGCCGACCGCTCCTTTGTCGATCAAGTGCGCGGCCATGGCGAAACGATCATGGCCGATCGCGCCGCGTGGCATATTCCGCCCGCTGATACGCTGTTTGTGCAGCGTAAGGTCAGCGGCACGGCGCTGCTGGCCATCAAGATGCAAGTGCGCCTGCCACTGCGCGATATGGTGGCGGATCAGATTGGCTGGACGCAAGCCTGATGCCCAAGATGCGCCGCAAGGGTGATTTGCCCAGCAAGATGTGCCTTGCCTGTGGGCGGCCCTTTACCTGGCGCAAGAAATGGGAGCGCGATTGGGACAATGTGAAATATTGTTCGGATCGCTGTCGGTCGGGCAAGGTTGGATAGGGCGCACACCACCTGTACCCCGGCAAAGCCGGGGCCCAGTTGCAACGCCCGATCTGGGCCCCGGCTTTCGCCGAGGTACGCCATTCGTTAAGCCACCTGACGCAATTTCCCCGCATCGGGTGTCTGACCATCCCACCATGCCTTGATCGCCGGGGCCATATCGGGGCGGCCCATGGCCATGGCCAGATTGGCGATCACAAAACCATCGCGATTGCCGCAATCATGGCGCTGGCCCTCGAATGTCAGGCCGTGGAACGGCACGCTGCCGATCATCGCTGCCATCGCATCGGTCAGCTGAATTTCGCCGCCTGCGCCGCGCCCGATCGTGGCCAGAACGTCCATGATTTGCGGTTGCAAAATATAGCGGCCCACAATCGCCAGGTTGGACGGGGCATCGGCAGGAGCGGGCTTTTCGACCATGCCCTTGACCTGCGTGATGCGATCCACGGCAACGCCCGGATCAATCACGCCATATTTGTCGGTATCCTCTGGCGCGACCTGCTGCGCACAGACCAGATTGCCGCCAAGGCCCTCCCAGGCCTGCACCATCTGTTTCAGGCATCCGGGCGCACCGACCATCAGATCATCCGGCAACAGCACGGCAAAGGGTTCATCGCCCACCAGCTCGCGCGCGCACCATACGGCATGGCCAAGGCCAAGCGGCTGTTGCTGGCGCACATAGGAAATGCAGCCGGGATCAAAGCGCGTGCCAGCCAGCGGCGCATCGGATTTGCCGCGCGCGGCCAAAGTGGCCTCCAGTTCGAACGCATGATCGAAATGATCCTCCAACGCCGATTTGCCGCGCCCGGTGACAAAGATGAAATGCTCGATTCCCGCCTCACGGGCTTCTTCGACCGCGTATTGGATCAGCGGTTTATCAACGATGGTCAGCATTTCCTTGGGCATCGCCTTGGTGGCGGGCAGGATGCGGGTGCCAAGCCCGGCGACGGGAAACACGGCTTTGCGAATACGGGTCATGATGGTGCTCCTTGGGTCAAATTGGTGGATAGTGGCGGGGCGTCAGGCGGATTGCGCCGTCTCGCCCCAGCGTTCGCGTTTTCGGTAAAGGGTGGAGGGCGACAGCCCCAATTGGCGCGCGGCCAGCGGCAGGCTGCCGCCCGCGCGGGCAATGGCGTGATCGATGACCAGCCGTTCGATGGCATCCAGCGTCATGCCTTCCAACGCGCTGGCCAGATCGAAACCGCTTGCGGGC
>JBGSTI010000452.1:0-8257 GCA_041736605.1 Sphingomonadaceae bacterium | reverse complement strand
ACGCGCCGCTATTGACGATCTGCGCGCCAAGGCCGCTGATGCGGCAACAACGGCTGCACGCAACCTGATTGCCAGTGGCCATAATGCGGCGGCCGATAAATCCGTGGTCGATGACGCGATCAACGCGCTGAACTGATCTCTCAATACGTTTGAGAACAAGCAAACGCTTCGGACTATTCCGGGGCGTTTTGCGTTTCAGCGGGCTCTTGACTCCTTGGGCCGCAAGCCACACTTCCGCGCACTGAAAATGAACCCGCTTTGAGCAAGGACAAGACGATTTCCATGGCACAGACGCACATCACGAAAATGCTGATTATCGGGTCTGGCCCGGCTGGACTGACGGCGGCGATCTATGCCGCGCGGGCAGGCATGGAACCGATTGTGGTGCAGGGCATCCAGCCCGGTGGCCAGTTGACGATCACAACCGATGTCGAAAACTATCCCGGTTTCCGCGATGTGGTGCAGGGGCCGTGGCTGATGCAGGAAATGCAGGCCCAGGCCGAACATGTCGGCACGCGCATGGTCTATGACATTATCACCGATGTTGACCTGTCAGGCCCGCCCTTCCGCGCCACGGGTGACAGCGGCGATGTGTATGAAGCAACCACCTTGGTCATCGCCACGGGCGCGCAGGCCAAATGGCTGGGTGTTGAGGGCGAAGAGGCGCTGGGCGGCAAGGGCGTATCGGCCTGTGCCACGTGCGATGGATTTTTCTATCGCGGCAAAAAAGTGGTGGTGATCGGCGGCGGCAATACCGCTGTTGAAGAGGCCCTGTACCTCACCAACCACTCCGAAGACGTGACCCTGATCCACCGCCGCGATTCGCTGCGCGCGGAAAAGATCCTGCAAGATCGCTTGCACGCCAATCCTCGGATCAAGGTGTTGTGGAACAAAGCGGTCGAGCGTTTTGTCGGCGGCGAGGGCGCGGCGGGGTTGGTCGGCGTTGACCTCAAAGATACCGTGACGGGCGAGGCTTCGCATATCGCCACTGATGGCGCGTTCGTCGCCATTGGCCATGCGCCCTCGACCGAATTGTTCAAGGCCAAGCTGGCCATGGACGATAGCGGCTATCTGTTGACCGAACCGGGCACACCCAAAACCGCCATTCCCGGCGTGTTTGCATGCGGCGATGTGACCGACAAGGTCTATCGTCAGGCCGTGACGGCAGCGGGCATGGGCTGTCAGGCTGCGCTGGATGCCGAGCGGTTCATCAGCGAACTGGAATTCGCGCACCAGCAGGGCTGATTTTCAGCCCGGCCAGCAGACGCTTAGTTGGTCTTCATATTTTCAAGCCCGCGCACCACGCCGGGTTTGACCGAGGGGTTGGAGGCATTGGTCTTGGGTGCTTTTTCAGCCTTGGGTTTGCGGGTTTCGCGGCTCGATTTCTTTTGGCTCTTGGCCATGATACGTCCTTTCGCCCAGGGCGGATATGCCTGTGCGAGGCGAGCATAGACCCTAACGGCGTAGGCGCAGGCATGAATTCGCAACAATGGCAGCATTTGCCCTTGGCGAGCGCAGCGCTACCGCGTTAGATCGTCCCGCGGGCCATCCTATCACGGCAGGCCCGCCCGGAGATCGCCCCCCATGCGCCGCTTGACCGTTCTTGCCCTTGCCTTGAGTGCCGTTTTTTCGACGCCTGCCAGCGCGCAGGATGCTGATACCGATATCAATCTGTCTACCGCGCGCCAATCCATGGTTGGCCAATGGCAGGGACGGCTGGAATATCTCGATTATTCGGCGAACAAATGGTTTGGCATTCCGGTGAGTACGCATATCTCGTTGATGGCCGATGGTGTCACGATGCTGCGAAAATCGGCCTTTGACGATGGCCCAAAGGTTGGCCTTGTCTATATCACGGGTGTCGAACTGTTTGATGTGAATGAACTCACTGTTAGTGCGGCGAGCTTTCGTCAGGGCCGCAAGCCAGAGATCATGACCTATCAGGTGCGCTTGGCTCCGCCGTCCAGCGATACCACGCACTGGACGATGATTGAAGAAACTGACGCCACGGATGATGATCGACCGGCCCGCTTGCGCCTGACCACAACGCGCAATGGCGACGCGATGGAAACCTTGAAAGAGGTCGATTTCCTCGACGATGAGGGCGAAGCGTGGCTGCAACGCAATCGCACCCGCCTGACGCGGATTGGTGACTGACCGGTTGCGTTAACCCTGTGCGGTGATAGTCTGATCCCATCATAAATGGGAAAGGGCGCGGATCATGAGCTACACGGGCGAACAATCGAATAGGGGCGTAACCCGGCGGCATTTGCTGGGCGGAGGCGCATTGGCTGTCACTGGTATGATTTTGCCCGGCCCGCTTTTGGCGAAAAGCATTGCCTCGGCACTGGATGGCGGCGGCGTACGCAAATTGCTGGGTCAGGCCAGCGATAGCGCGCTTGATAAGCTATCACAGCCCGGCGCCTTTTATGCCGATACCGCAATCCGCATCTTGCTGCCCGGCAAAATGGGCAAGACCGTATCGGGCCTGATGGGCAAGGCGTCCAAGCTGGGCGTGGGCGACAAGCTGGTCCGCACGCTCAATGACGCTGCTGGCCAAGCGGCAAAAGAGGCCAAGCCGCTGTTTCGCAGCGCGGTCGATGGTCTGTCGATCAAGGACGTTCCGGGCCTTGTCACCAAAAAGGATGGCGGCACGCAATATCTCAAGCAATCGGCAGGGCCGGATTTGCGCGCCAAGGTGCATCCGCTGATCAACAGCGCGCTGACCAGCACAGGGGCGTTCGGCCAGTTGGCCAAATTGGGCAAAAGTGCCAAGCTTCTGGGCGTGGTCGGCCTGACACCCGAGGGGCTGACCGACAGCGTTACCGATCAGGCATTGAGCGGCATCTATAGCTATATGGCGCGCGAAGAAGCGCAGTTGCGAGACAATCCGCTGGATCTGGGCAAATCGCTGCTGAATGGGATTTTATAAGGCTTACAGTGCGATGAAATGGGCAAAAGGGGGAATGATGCGCACAGGATGGATGGTGATGATTGCCGCACTGGCGCTGACAGGATGCGGCAAATCCGAAGCGGATATCCGCGCTGAAGAACGCGCGCGAATGCTGGATGAGATGAAAGCCATGAAGGCGCTACAGGACGGCAATCCAGATGCGCCCGCCGCCGCCGCCAATGCGCCTGTTCCCGCGTCCGCACCGTCCCAAGCCCAATCACGGGTTGTCGCCGATGCCGGTTCCTCGGAAATCGGACGCTATCGTGCCTGGATTGGCGAAGATGACCTCTATAATTCGCAAGGCCAGCGGCTGACCAAAGTGTGGCAGGTTCTGCGTCAAGACCGCGCCAATTTCCACAAATTCGGCGTTAGCCAGCCCGGCGACGAGGCCGACCGCTTCTTTGCCAATGAACGCAATCGCGCGATCATGGAATCGATGGTGCGCAGCGGCAGTATCGATCATGCGGCCAGCCAGCGTCTGTTGGCGGGCAATGTAACGGTTGAGGTCAGAATATTGGGTCGTGGTGAAACTGGCGATACCGTGTCTGTGACGGTGCAATGAAATCGCACACGACCGTCGGCTATGCCGGACCCGCAAGCCGGGCCGATGATGACGCCGTGGCCTCCACTTTGGCGCGCGCCTTTCAGAATGAGCCTGCTTTCTCGTGGATCATACCCGATCCGGTGGAGCGCGCCGCGCGGCTGAAGCGGGTTTTTGCCCTGTTCGTGCCCATGGATCATGCACGCGGCGCGGTGATGGCGACTCCGGATTGCAAGGCGGTGACCCTGTGGCGCAGGCCGGGGCAGCATCATGACGGGCTGGGCTGGATGTTGCGCCATGGCCCGGCCTTTGCGCTGGCATTTGGTCCGGCGATATTCCGGGCGCTGGCGGTGGCGAACAGCATTGATCGCAATTTCCCCAAGGGGGATTTTTGGTATCTGCACATGGCAGCTTGCGACCCGGATTATCAGGGGCGGGGGCTTGGCGGAGCGGTGATCCGCGCCGGTTTGGCGTTGGCCGATACGGCGGGCCTGCCAACCTATCTGGAAACGGCTGATCCGGCCAATGTCGCCCTGTATCAGGCGCAGGGCTTTATTGTGAACAGCCAATGGCAGGTTGGCAAGGACGGGCCACATTTCTGGGGCATGATGCGCCCCGCCATATCTTCTTCCGTTCGCTGAATAAAGGGATCATAAAGATGCAACAGGAAGGCTATTTCACCCAGCACACCGCCAATGCGGGCGATGATGACGATATTGATTTCATCATTCGCGGTGAAGACCTGCAATTTGTCGAGGTTGAGCTGGATCCGGGTGAAAGCGCCATTGCTGAGGCGGGCGCGATGGTGTGGAAAGACGCCAGCGTTGGCATGACCACGGTTTTTGGCGATGGCAGCAATCAGGCGGCAAGCAGCGGCTTTATGGGCAAGCTGCTGGGCGCAGGACAAAGGCTGCTGACTGGCGAAAGCCTGTTCACCACGGTGTTCACCCATAATGGCCAAGGCAAGGCCCGCGTTGCCTTTGGTGCGCCATGCCCCGGCACGATCCTGCCACTGCGTCTGGCGGATTATGGCGGCGCGCTGATTTGCCAGAAAGACAGCTTTCTGGCCGCGGCCAAGGGCGTGGCCATTGGCGTGCATTTTCAGCGCAAGATCCTGACCGGCCTGTTTGGCGGCGAAGGCTTTATCATGCAGCGATTGCAGGGCGATGGCTGGGTATTCGTGCAGATGGGCGGCACGTTGGTGCAAAAGGAATTGCGCGCGGGCGAGAAACTGCACGTCGATACCGGCTGCATCGCGGCGATGACGTCGGACGTGAATTTTGAAATCATTCCCGTTGGCGGCGGCGTGAAATCGATGCTGTTCGGTGGCGAGGGGCTATTTTTCGCCGAAGTTACCGGGCCAGGCACCGTGTGGATTCAGTCGCTGCCCTTCTCTCGCCTTGCCGGACGGATGCTGGCAGCCGCGGGCCCGCGCGGTGGGCAAAATCGCGGTGAAGGAACGGTGCTGGGTGGCTTGGGCGATATTGTCATCGGTAGTCGCTGACCGGGAAAAGGAGTGCAGGCCACCACCGGGCCTGCACTCTTATTGGCTTGTGCCTGGACAGGCCCCTCACATCTCGCCTGCAATATCCTCCAGGCTGCGGTTGCGGGTTTCCATCATCGAAAAATGCACCCACACCAGTTGCAGCACCATCATGACCGTGAAGAATATGAACACGGTTTCAGGGGCATAGCTGGCCAGCATCATCGGCATGACAAGGGTTAGGGCGGCGGCCAGCACCCAATGCGCGCTGGCCCCCAATGACTGGCCCTTGGCGCGCGCCGCGCTGGGGAAAATCTCGCTGATGAACACCCAGATTACCGCGCCCTGGCCAATGGCATGGGCGGCAATGAAGGCCAGAATGAACGGCAGCACCAGCGCAAACTGGCCCGTGGCAAAACCATAAGCGGTCATGCCTAGCGAGATGATATAGCCGAACGATCCCACATACATCAGGAACTTGCGGCCCGCCCGGTCGATCAATGACAGGCCGATCAGCGTGAACACCAGATTGATCGCGCCAATGCCCACCGTCGCCAGCATCGCCACCGATGCACCCGCGCCCGACAGCTCAAAAATGCGCGGCGCGAAATAGATGATGGCGTTGATGCCGGACAGCTGATTGAAAAACGCAATCATCAGCGCCAGCATGATCGGGCGATTATAAGGCCCGGCAAAAAACTGGCTCCATGACACAGCGCCCGCGTCCTTTGCGGCTTCCTGCGTTACAGCTTCGATGGTTTCATCGACTGTAGCAGGATTGATCGCGGCAAGCACCGACCGTGCCCCAGCCTCGTCATTGCGGTTGATCAGCAGCCAGCGCGGGCTTTCCGGGATGGTCAATGTCGCCAGCAGGAACGCAATGGCGGGAACCACCTGAATGCCCAGCATCCAGCGCCAAGCATGCGGCCCCATATCGCCCAGCAGGAAATTCGATAGGAAAGCCACCAGAATGCCAATGACGATCATCGTCTGGAACAAAGCGACCAATCGCCCACGCTGTTCGCGCGGGGCAATTTCGGCAATATAGGCCGGAGCTGCGACCGAGCTTGCGCCGACGCAAATGCCGCCGATGAAGCGGAAGGCCATGAAGCTGATGGGATCCCATGCCAGCGCCGAACCGATAGCGGATACAGCATAGAAAACGCCAATCCAGAACAGGGTGCGCTTGCGCCCCAGCCGGTCTGAAGGCCCACCCGCTGTCAGCGCGCCCAGCACCGTTCCCCACAGGGCGGCGGAAATGGCAAGGCCGTGGGTGAAATCATCCATCGACCATTCTGCCTGCACGGCTTGCTCCGCGCCCGAAACAACGGCCGTATCAAAGCCGAACAGAAATCCGGCCAAGGCTGCGGTCAATGCCCATGTCAGGCTGCGTCCCTTCATCATGCTCATTTCCATCCCCCATTCAAATTGCTGGCTGCCCTTGCATGCGGCAATCGATTGCATTTCCGGATCAAACAAAAGCGGTGCGACATGACGCACACCGCCCTTGTTCGAAATCGTTTAGCGGCTGCCTGCGGCCAGCAGGCGATATCCCCATGCGGGCAGCGTGATCGTCTCGCCCGCCTTCACCGTCACATTTGCGCCAGTGCGAAATTCGCGATAGTCGCCTGCGGCGAGGCCGTCCGCCAAGGTTGCGGTAACCGGCTGGCCCGACAGGTTGAACAGGCCAACAACCTTGTTGCCATTTTGCGCGCGGACCCAGCCGAACAATTGCTTGGGCTTGTCATTCACCACCTGCGCCATGCGTGCGCCCCATTTGCCATTGGCCAGCGCCGGATTGGCATCGCGGAATTTGATCAGGTCAACCAGCAGCGCGCCATATTCGCAATTATCGCCCTGCGCCCAATTGATTGCGTCCTTTTCGAAAAACTCCAGACGCTTGGCGTTGCACGCTTCCATGCCATTATGGATCAGCGGCAGGCCTTCATGGGTAAAGGAAAGCGCCGTCATCGCATCGCGCGCTGCGCCGTAATTCTCGCCAATCGTGCCTTCCCAGGCGTTGCTGTCATGATTTTCGATATAGGTCAGGCGCATGGCCTCGCGCGGCCACAGGCTTTCATTCTCGGCATAATAGCCAAAAAATCCGGTGGCATCGGCGTCGCCCTTGGCGATTTTTTTCGATGCCACATGCCAGTCCCAGCCATAAGAGGCGTCAAAAGCCGCGCGGTGATAGCTCGATTGCTGCACTTCACCCAGCATGAATACTGGGCGGATGGCATCCAGCCGCGCGCGCATCATTTCCCAGAAATCAACAGGCACATAGCCTGCGACATCGGCGCGATAGCCATCAACGCCATAATCGCGCACCCACATTTCCATGGCCCCGCCAATATGTTCACGCACGCCGGGCTTGGTCCAATCGAGATCGATAATGTCAGACCAGTCCCACCACGGGGTAGGGCGGAATTTGCCGTCCCAGGTCTTTTCATACCAATCGGGATGCTCGCTGGCCATTTTATGGTCCCACGCGGTGTGGTTGACCACAAGGTCGAGGATCACTTTAAAACCCTGTTTGTGCGCAGCATCGACAAAGGCACGGAAATCTTCCTTGCTGCCGAATTCCGGGTTCACATCATAATAATCGCGCACCGAATAGGGCGAGCCCAAGCTGCCCTTGCGGTTCTTTGTCCCAATCGGATGGATCGGCATCAGCCACAATATGTCGACGCCCAGCGCCTTCAAACGCGGCAGTTCTTTGGTGGCGGCAGCAAAGGTGCCTTCGGGCGTGAACTGGCGGGTATTGATCTGATACAGCACCGCATCGCGCGTCCATTCGGGCGCTTCAACCGTCACATAGGGCTTGGGCTGCCATTCGCTGCTGTCGGTAACCGGCTTGCAGGATGCGGTGGCCAGCAACAGGGCGGCCAGTGTCAGGCGGGAAAAGGGGCGCATATCAGATGTCCTTGGCTGAATGGGCGGGAAGGATGGCGGCGACGCGCAGCATGGCGGCGGCGGCGATCAGGAACACGATGGCGGCGAACAGCATCGTCCATACCGGCTCGCCGGGGAAGAACGCCTGCATGATCGATCCCATCACCGTGGCGACCAGCAATTGCGGCACGACGATGAAAATGTTGAACAGGCCCATATAGATGCCCAGTTTCGATTGGGGCAGGCTGGACGCCAGGATCGCATAGGGCATTGCCAAAATGCTGGCCCAGGCAATGCCGATGCCGATTTCGGCGATCAGCAGCATCTGGGCATCGCGTACCAGGAAGAACATGAGGAAGCCCAAAGCCCCGGCAACCAGACATAGGGC
>JBGSTI010000447.1:0-2369 GCA_041736605.1 Sphingomonadaceae bacterium | reverse complement strand
TCATTCGTGTATCGGGCCTCTCGGCGATGCGTGCGGCGGCAGCGTGCGATCACGGCTGCCGTCGAACAGGTGGAGCGGACGCCCACGACACCCGCTCCGTTGGCCATGACATGGCCCCAACAGCGCGGGGAGGCGCGAGTTGCGCCCCTTTTCTTTGGGGACGTTGACTCGCCCACCCCCAGCCCCTCCCGCAAGCGGGAGGGGAGAGATATCTAGCCCATCTCTTCCCGCTTGCGGGAGGGGAGTGAGACTTGGCGGGCCGTAGGGCCGCTTAGTCGCAGTGGGGTGGGCAAAGGTATCCCGTTGCTTGTGGCCCATTGCGACATGACAGACCACACTCACTCCATCGCCGCACATCTTCACTCGCCTCTTGTCAGTTTTCTTGCCCTCGCCTAAGCCGCTGGCATGAGCTCGACCAATGATATCCGCCGTTCGTTCCTCGATTATTTCGGCAGCAATGGCCATGATGTGGTGCAATCCGCGCCGCTGATTCCGCACAATGATCCGACGCTGATGTTCGTCAATGCCGGGATGGTGCCGTTCAAGAACGTGTTCACCGGCCTTGAACAGCGCGCCAATCCGCGCGCCACATCGTCGCAAAAATGCGTGCGCGCTGGCGGCAAGCATAATGATCTCGACAATGTCGGCTATACCGCGCGGCATCACACATTCTTTGAAATGCTGGGCAATTTCTCGTTCGGCGATTATTTCAAGGAACAGGCGATCACCCATGCATGGACGCTGATCACCCGCGAATGGGGTCTGTCGCCCGACAAGTTGACCGCCACAGTCTATCACACCGATGACGAAGCGTTTGACCTGTGGCGCAAAATCGCTGGCCTGCCCGAAGAGCGCATCATCCGCATCCCGACATCGGACAATTTCTGGTCAATGGGTGATACCGGTCCGTGCGGTCCGTGTTCGGAAATCTTTTACGATCATGGCGATCATATTCCCGGCGGACCTCCGGGCAGCCCCGATGAGGATGGCGACCGGTTTATCGAAATCTGGAATCTGGTGTTTATGCAATTTGAACAGCAGGCCGATGGTTCGCGAAACCCATTGCCGCGTCCGTCAATTGACACCGGCATGGGTCTGGAACGTATCGCTGCGGTGATGCAGGGCGTGCACGACAATTATGATATCGATACGTTCAAGGCGTTGATATCCGCATCAGGCAATCTCACCAACACTGCGACGACGGGCGACACCCAGGCCAGCCACCGCGTGATTGCCGACCATTTGCGTGCCTCCAGCTTTTTGGTCGCCGATGGCGTGCTGCCCGCCAATGAGGGACGCGGCTATGTGCTGCGCCGGATCATGCGCCGCGCGATGCGGCATGCGCATTTGCTGGGAGCGGCTGATCCGCTGATGCACCGTCTGGTGCCGACATTGGTGGCTGAAATGGGCCAAGCCTATCCCGAACTGGCGCGCGCCCAGCCGCTGATCGAGGAAACATTGCAGCTTGAGGAAACCCGTTTCCGCCAAACGCTGGACAAAGGCCTGCGCCTGCTCGACGACGCCACCGAACATCTCAAGGATGACGACACGCTGGCGGGTGAGACTGCGTTCCGTCTGTATGACACCTATGGCTTCCCCTATGACCTGACCGAAGACTCGTTGCGCGCCCGCAATATCAGTGTCGACCGCGCCGGTTTCGACACGTCGATGGCCGCGCAAAAGGCGGCAGCGCGCGCGGCATGGAAAGGCTCTGGCGAGGCTGCATCGGACGATATCTGGTTCGACATTGCCGACCGCGAAGGCGCGACCGAGTTCACCGGCTATAACGCCACAGAGGGCGAGGGCGTCGTTGTCGCTTTGGTTCGCGATGGCGCGCTGGTTGACCGCGTTGAGGCAGGTCAAGACGCGATCATCTTGACCAACCAGACGCCGTTTTATGGCGAAAGCGGCGGTCAGATGGGCGATGCCGGGACGATCAGCGGCGGCAATGGCCTGACCATCAAGGTTCGCGACACGCAAAAGCCGCTGGGCCGCTTGCATGCGCATCAGGCGAGCATCACTGCCGGAACGCTCAGCGTCGGCGACAATGTGCATATGGCCGTGGATGCCGCGCGCCGCGATGCCGTGCGCGCCAACCATTCGGCCACGCATCTGCTGCACGCCGCGCTACGCAACCATCTGGGCGGCCATGTGACGCAAAAGGGATCGATGGTTGCGCCGGATCGTTTGCGGTTCGACTTTTCGCACACCAAGGCGTTGAGTGCCGATGAAATCGCGGCGATTGAGGCGGAAGTGAACGCCGAAATTCGCGGCAATGAAAGCGTCTCGACGCGCCCGATGACGCCAGATGATGCTGTCGCTGCGGGCGCGCTGGCGCTGTTTGGCGAGAAATATGGCGATGAAGTGCG
>JBGSTI010000414.1:0-1533 GCA_041736605.1 Sphingomonadaceae bacterium | reverse complement strand
CGCGATCACGGAAACCGCCGCCGCCACCGCCGCCAGCATAGGGCTCGGGAGCGAAACCGCCGCCGAAATCATCGCCACCAAAACCGTCGCGCTTGTCACGGCCGCGTCCGCGCCGTCCTCTATCGAAACTCATGCCCGCTAAATCACTTTCAAGCGTCCGGTATCTTGGTTCAACGATTCGCACGCCCGGACAAAAATTTCCGCACGAACCGCATATACTGTCTTTGTTGACGCAATGCGCCACGGCCGATCAGTTTGCTGATTGGAAAGACCTCAACATATCGATCCGACTGCGTTTTCGGTGAAACCGTCCGCGCCTTCAAACAGCAATCTGAAATCATTCCGTGCCGGCAGGCCAGAATCGCATAACACGTCCAGTCAAACAGGCTTTGTGAGCATAAGGCAGAATGTATCATAAAGCGAACAGTTTAAGCAGGCCGCCATAAATCGCGGTTTATGTGCCATTTCAGCCACAAATTGGGCCTTTCGCCATAGCCGTGAGCGGTCATCATAGCGGTGCCGGGCAGGCGAAACCCTTGCCAAGGCAGCGCCAACACGTCATGGAACCGGCCATGAGCCAGATTATATATATCCGCGCGGGAGCGCGCTGAATCATGACCGTTTTCCTGCATGAAGGCGATCTGCCAGCCGATGTCCTTGCCCCCGGCCCCGTTGCCGTTGATACCGAGACCATGGGCCTTATCACCCCGCGTGACCGCTTGTGCCTGGTCCAGATTTCCGATGGCAGCGGCGATGAGCATCTGGTGCGCTTTGCCGTCGGCAGCGATTATGATGCGCCCAATCTGAAAGCGGTGCTGGCCGATCCGACGCGGGTAAAGCTGTTTCACTTTGCCCGTTTCGATCTGGCGGCGATTGCGCATTATCTGCATGTTGATGCGACGCCCGTTTTCTGCACCAAGATCGCATCAAAGCTGGTGCGCACCTATACCGACCGCCATGGTTTGAAAGAGCTGGTGCGCGAATTGCTGGGCAAGGAAATCTCCAAGCAACAGCAATCGAGCGACTGGGGTGCGCCTAGCTTAAGCGATGCCCAAATGGATTATGCGGCCAGCGATGTGCGCTATCTGCATGACATGCATGCCATATTGGTTGAGCGGCTGGAACGCGAAGGCCGCACCCATTTGGCGCAGGCCTGTTTCGACTTCCTGCCGCATCGGGCACGACTGGACCTTGAAGGTTGGCCGGAAATCGACATATTCTCTCATATGTAAGGCGCGGGGATTGCCCCACGTCTTCGGAGCCAAGTGTTCTCAATGACTGCCCAGGCCGACATCCAGCGCACCAGGCGCCAGCGTTTTGCGACGCCGGGGGGAAGCCATGACCGGCTGGTCAAGGTGCTGGGCGTCTTGTTACCATCCCTTGTCGGCGCGCTGATGGCGTTCATGGTGCTGACGCCTTTGTCGCCGCGCGGCGAAATCAGCTTTCTGCTCGATAAAAACACCGTCGATATTGCGCCGGATCGGGTGCGCGTGAACGACGCCATGTATCGCGGCGAAGACAGCAAGGGTCAGC
>JBGSTI010000400.1:0-2698 GCA_041736605.1 Sphingomonadaceae bacterium | reverse complement strand
GGCCTTGCCGATTTCGGTGCCAAGCGTGCCCACCACTGCGCCCGCCGCCGATTTGGTTGGCGATGCGCTGCTTTTCTTGCCGGTCATCTTGCGCGCGATCATCGTGCCAGCAGAAGCGGCCGCCGCGCCCATTGCGGCCTTGCCTGCCTTTTCCCACAGCGAATCGCTCTGGCGGGGCTGCTTGCGCACTTCGTCCTCGCCCTGTTCTTCAACCTGCCGCGCTACGTTGTCAGCATCCATCGCCTTTTGCGCCAGCACTTCTTCGGCGGATTCGCGATCAACCTCGGTGTCATATTTGCCATCGACCGGCGAAATCGACTGAATGATCGCGCGTTCCTTGGGGCTAACCGGGCCAAGGCGTGAGCGCGGCGGCTTGATCAACGTGCGCTGGACAATTGAGGGCGAGCCATCCTCTTGCAGCGTCGAGACCAAAGCCTCGCCGGTTTTCAGCTCGGTAATCGCCGCTTCAACATCCAGATCGGGATTGATACGGAACGTTTCCGACGCCGCCTTGATCGCCTTTTTGTCGCGCGGGGTGAACGCGCGCAGGGCGTGCTGCACCCGGTTGCCCAGCTGGCCTGCGACGTCTTCTGGAATGTCGATGGGGTTTTGCGTCACGAAATACACGCCAACGCCCTTGGACCGGATGAGGCGGACAACTTGCTCCACCTTGTCCATCAACGCCTTGGGTGCGTCTTCAAACAGCAGATGCGCTTCATCAAAGAAGAATACGAGCTTGGGCTTTTCCGGATCGCCGACTTCGGGCAGCGATTCGAACAATTCCGACAGCAGCCACAACAGGAACGTCGCATACAGCTTGGGGCTTTGCATCAATTTGTCGGCGGCCAGGATATTGATATAGCCGCGGCCCTGCTCGTCAGTGCGGATAAAATCGCTGATTTCCAGCGCCGGTTCGCCAAAGAATCGGTCCGCACCCTGGCTTTCAAAGGCCAGCAATTGCCGCTGGATCGTGCCGACGCTGGCCTTGGTGATATTGCCATATTTGGCCGACAGCTCCGACGCATTTTCTGCCGTAAAGGCCAGCATCGATTGCAGATCAGCGAGATTGAGCAGCAACAGCCCCTCATCATCGGCAAAACGGAACGCGATGTTTAGAATGCCTTCCTGCGTATCATTCAGGCCCAGCAGCCGCGCCAGCAATAGCGGCCCCATTTCGCTGATCGTTGTGCGGATGGGATGGCCCTGTTCGCCATACAGATCCCAGAACACCGCCGGATTATCCGAATAGCTGTAATCGGTGACGCCGATTTCCTTCGCCCGCTCTTCCAGCTTGGCGGCATGTTTGAAATCCTTTGATCCCGCCATGCAGATGCCCGACAAATCGCCTTTCACATCGGCTAGAAACACCGGGACACCAACGGCGGAAAAGCTTTCAGCCAATCCCTGCAACGTTACCGTTTTACCCGTACCAGTGGCGCCTGCGACCAGGCCGTGGCGGTTGGCGCGGCCCAGATGCAGCGCCTGACGCTCGCCGGTTTCAGTTGCGCCCAGAAAAATGTCGCTCATATGCTTTTCCCAATCCTGTGGCCCCGGCGGGCGTCCCGGCCTTGTTTGGCCATTTGGCATAGGGCGGTCAAGCGCCGCCACTGGCCCATCATGTAACTTTCAAGAGCGGTTATCGTCCTGATTGAATCAGGCCGACCGCTCTAAATCCTTTAATTACCGCGATTTCTTGATCATCGAATGATTCCATTCGATTGGAAATCGCTCAAGGCGTCAAAACGGTATCGCGCGCCTCATCCAGCATGGCGGGATAATCGAGGCTGTAATGCAGCCCCCGACTTTCCTTGCGCGCCATGGCCGACCGCACGATCAAGCTCGCCACCTCAATCAGGTTGCGCAATTCGATAAGGTCAGCGGTCACGCGGAAATTGCCGTAATATTCATCGACTTCGCGCCGCAACAGATCGATGCGATGCCGCGCGCGCTCCAGCCTTTTGTTGGTGCGGACAATGCCGACATAATCCCACATGAAGCGGCGAATTTCGCGCCAATTGTGCTGAACCACCACTTCCTCATCCGAATCGGAGACGCGGCTTTCATCCCAAGGACGGATCGCGGGCGGCGCGGGCATATCATGCCATTGATCGAGAATATCATGTGCAGCGGCATCGCCAAAAACAAAGCATTCTAGCAAGCTGTTCGATGCCAGCCGATTGGCACCATGCAGGCCCGATTCGCTGACTTCGCCGATGGCATAGAGCCCGTTCAAATCGGTCCGCCCCGCCAGATCGACCAAAACCCCGCCACAGGTATAATGCTGGGCGGGCACCACAGGGATCGGCTGGCGCGTGATATCCAGCCCCAATTCCAGCAGGCGCGCATGGATATTGGGGAAATGGCCGCGCACAAAATCGGGGTCGAGATGGCTGATATCCAGATGGACATAATCGAGGCCCAGCCGCTTGATTTCATGGTCAATCGCGCGCGCCACCACATCGCGCGGGGCCAGTTCCAGCCGCGCGTCAAAATCGGCCATGAACCGGTATCCTGTATCGGGGATCAGCAAATGCCCGCCCTCGCCGCGCACGGCCTCGGTAATCAGGAAGTTCTTGACCTCCAGATTATACAGGCAGGTGGGGTGGAACTGCATGAATTCCATGTTCGATACGCGCGCCCCGGCACGCCATGCCATGGCGATGCCATCACCGGTCGCGCCGCGCGGCGCGGTGGAGAA
>JBGSTI010000353.1:0-2117 GCA_041736605.1 Sphingomonadaceae bacterium | reverse complement strand
TACTCCTGCGCCACGGTATTGGCATCTCGGCAGGGCAGCGCCAGCCGCTGCATGACAATGCTGTGCGGCACATTGGCCAGCCGCAGCGCCTGATGCGCGCCATCCAGCATCCATTGGCTGCCAGGCGGCAATTCCTGCACTGGGCCGCGCACCAAAATATCGCCGCGCCTTGAAACCAGCTCGCCCCTTAATCCCGCACCGTTCTGCACACGCAAATGAACGATACCGGGATGAAAACTGATCTGCTCGTCCGATTGCACCGCGCCGCTTTGTGCCTGCCAGCGATGATGATCGATAACCGCCAGCGATAGCATCGCCCCTTCATGTTGCGCTGCAATCAGGCTGAATACCGCCTTGTTGGCACCATGGCGCAGCGGCAATTGAAACAAGGGTTCGGCGCACCAGGCCTGTGCCCAATAGCGCAGCCAATCCTCCGCCCAATCGCCCAGCAGCACGGCCAAATCAGCGCGCTGCACCGCCTGCCCCGCCGCATGGGCCTCCGCCGCCCGTGCCAGCGCATCACTCAGCGCCCGACCATATGCACTGTCCCGCCATTGCCGCTCTAGCACCAGCGCCATGGCTGTCAGGCGCTGTTGCTCCTTTTCGCTGGCGCGCAAGACGGCAATGGCGGGTTCAATATGCATCCTATGTCCAATCAAACCGGCGGTAACGGGAGGTCCGGAATATTGGGATAGACATCATAGAGATAGACCATCAGCACCACCCACAGATCGCCGGTAGCGGCCAACCCCTGCTCGCCCACCATATTGGCCCCAAACTGCCCGATCATGTCCGGCACATCGGGCAAGGCGTTGATATCGATTTTCGGCAATTGCATGGCATGTCTCCCCCGTCCGGATCAGCCGGCCATCGGCGTCCGTCAGGCCAAAGGTTCGACAGGAACTGACGGGGGTGAAATTAAACGTTTGTAATCGGCCCGCGCTTTCCGCCATGAATGATCCGATGAGCACCGATACCAACATACCTGCCGATCCGCTGGACCGGGCAATCGCCAATCCAGAGGATTTCAATCCGGCCTTGTTTCACCGATTTATGTCAAAGCGCGGGCATGGCGGCTTTTTGGGCCTCGATTATGTTGCGCATGGCGATGGTTGGATCGAGCTGGCGCTGCCATGGCGTGAGGATCTGGTTGGCGATCCCGCCACAGGCATATTGGCGTCTGGCCCGATCATTTCGATGATGGATAATGCCACCAGCATGTCTGTGTGGACCAAGACCAAGACGTTCCGCCCGCAAGTAACGCTGGATCTGCGCGTCGATTATATGCGCCCGGCCACGCCCGGAAAGACAGTGATTGGTCGCGGCGAATGCTATCATCTGACGCGCAGCATCGCCTTTGTGCGTGGTACAGCGCATGAGGGCGATCCCGATGATCCGGTGGCGCATGTCGTTGGCACATTCATCGCGGTGGAGAATATGCTGGCATGAGCGAAATTTCACTCCCCAACGGGTTGGTGATGCCGCCCTATGCGCTGGCTTTGGGCATGGTGGTCGACCATCTGCACGAAGGCGTTCCGGTAATCGCCTATGAGTTCAGTGATTCCGTTACTGGACGCCCCGGCTTTCTGCATGGCGGTGCCTTGAGCGGCTTGATGGAAATTGCCGCGATTGTGGCGTTGCAAGTATCCTTGGCGGCGGATGCCCCGCATCTGCGGCTTAAACCGGTAAATATCTCGGTTGATTTCATGCGTGGCGGGCGGCCGATACGCACCTTTGCGCTTGGCTTTGTCACCCGCATGGGCCGCCGCACCGCCAATGTCGAAGCGCATGCCTGGCAACAGGATCGCGCCAAGCCGATTGCATCGGCGCGGATGAATTTCGTGCTGTCACCATTGGATAAATAGGTGCCTACGCCGCAATAATCCGCACCACCAGATCATCATCGGGACACTCTGCCGGGGCCTCCCCCACCAGCACCCGCGCCGCATCGGCCCGTGCACGCATCAGGATGGCGGGCGGCACGGCGGCATCATGCACAATCATATCGGCCTGGCCCAGCCAGCGTGCCTGCGCCAAGGTCAAGTCATCGGGGTCTAGGCTGCGCAGATGGATCACCCGCTCTCCCTTCGCCGGTGCCACGTCATCAGCCCCCAGCC
>JBGSTI010000313.1:0-3058 GCA_041736605.1 Sphingomonadaceae bacterium | reverse complement strand
GGCATGAGCATGGCCGGTTTCGTCGATGATGGCGGACTGGACAAGGTGATTGACGATATCGCCGGTCGCCGCGCCGTGGCGCAATTTGCCGACAATCACGGCCTTGCCGTCAGTAAGCGCCTGATCGACAGCGAAATCCTGCAAATCGATGCGTTCAAGGGGCCTGATGGCAATTTCAGCCAGGACAATTTCCGTCAGGTTCTGGCCGCACAGGGCCTGAATGAAGCGGGCGTGCGCGATGATTTCCAGCGCGGCTTGCTGGCCCAGCAGACCTTGGTGCCCGTCGCCTTTGGTGCAACGGTGCCAGCGCAACTCGCCAAGCCTTATGCCTCGTTGCTGCTTGAGCGTCGTTCGGGCCAGATCGGTTTCCTGCCGTCGGAAGCCTTTGCCGCGGGCGTGAAGCCGACCGACAAGGCCATTGCCGATTTCTATCGCGAAAATGCCCGCCGCTATACGCTGCCCGAACGCCGCATCATCCGCTACACAACATTTGACAGCAAAGCCGTGCCGACGGTTGCCGCACCAACCGAGGCGGAAATCGCCGCCGAGTATAAAACGCGCGCTGCTGAATTTGCCGCCAGCGAAAAACGGTCTTTCACCCAATTGGTGGTGCCCACCAAGGCAGCGGCCGATGCGTTGCTGGCGAAAATCCGCGCAGGCGCCTCGCTGGATCAGGCCGCCAAGGATGTCGGCCTTGCCACCAGCCAACAGGCGCTGGCGCCCAAGAAAGACATTGCCTCCAGCATTGGTGCAAAGGTTGCTGACGCCGTGTTTGCGACCGCCAGCGGCCAGACCGCAGCGCCTGCGCAAAGCCCGCTGGGATGGCATGTGATCCGCGTTGACGGCATCGACAAATCCACGGGGCGCTCGCTCGATCAGGTACGCGGGCTTTTGACCGCGCAGCTGACCGAGAAAAAGCAGGTTCAGGCCTTTGCCGATCTCGCCGCCCGTATCGAGGAACAGGTTGATGGCGGCGCATCGCTCGATGAAATCGCCAAGGATATGAAGCTGACCATCATCAGCACCCCGGCGCTTTTGTCGAACGGCAAGGCCCCGGCCCAGCCTGCCTTCGCGCTTCCGGCGGAATTGCAGCAAATGCTGGGTGCCGCTTTTGCGATGGAAGAGGAAAACGAGCCGCAATTGGGCTCGGTTGCCGAGGGCCTTCGCTATGCCATTTATGATGTGTCAGACATTGAACCGGCAGCGCCTGCTCCGCTGGCCAAGATCAAGGATCGCGTCACCGCCGATCTGATCCGCGCACAAGGATCGACCAAGGCCAAGGCGGCGGCGGATAAAGTCGTCGCAGCCTTTGCCAAGGGCGCTGATCTGGTTGCCGCATTGTCAGGCCTCAAAATGCAATTGCCTGCGCCCGAAACCGTCAGCCGCAGCCGCGCCGAAATCACCGCCAATGGTCAGCGCGTTGCGCCGCCGCTGGCGCTGATGTTCTCGATGGCCGAAAAGTCTGCCAAGCGTCTGGATGCGGGCAATGATCTGGGCTGGTTCATCGTGGTGTTGAACGACATCATTCCCGGTGTCGTCGCCGATACTGATCCCGTACTGGCGCAGGTGCGCGGCGATCTGAAGCAAGTATTTGCTTCGGAATATGAGCAGCAATTCCGCCGCGCCATCGAAACCGAAATTCCGGTGAAGCGCAACGAGGATGCCATCCGCAAGCTGGGCAACCAGCTTGCCGGACGCAGCTGATACCAGCCATGCAGCACGGACAGGATGAAGCCCAGGCGCTGGAGCGGATTGCGCGCGGTGAGCCTGTGCTGCTGTGGCGGCGGCTGATCGCGGATACCGAAACGCCGGTATCGGCGGCTCTCAAGCTGTTCCGGCCTGATCGCGGCGATTTCCTGCTCGAATCGGTTGAAGGCGGCGCGATTCGCGGGCGGCACAGCCTGATCGGCATCGATCCCGATCTGGTGTTCCGTGTGGATGGCAACAATGCCTCGATCAACCGCGACTGGCAGAACGACAAGGCCGCGTTCGCGCCCATTGCTGGTGACGCGGTAACCGCCTTGCGCGAACTGGTCGCCACCTGCCATGCCGATATGCCGCCCGAATTGCCGCGCGCCTTGGCCTGTCTGGTCGGCTATTTCGGCTATGAAACCATGGGGCTGATCGAAAAACTGCCCCGGCCTGAGGCCCCCGGTCTGGGCCTGCCCGACATGATGTTTGTCCGCCCATCGGTGCTGTTGATTTTTGACAGCCTGAAGGACGAGCTGTTCCTGGTCGCGCCGATCTGGCCCGAAATGGCGGGCAGCGCAGAGGAACGGCTGGCCCGCGCGCAAGAGCGGCTGGCCAATACCGAAGCCACGCTGGCCAATGCCCCCCTGCCCCCGACGTCACGCCTTGCCGAATTGCCCAATGTCGAACCGCGCGCCGTGATGGCCGCCGGTCGCTTCCCGGACATGGTGGCAGAGGCCAAGGAATTGATCGCGGCGGGCGATATTTTCCAGGTCGTGCTCTCGCAGCGGTTCGAGGCGGAATTCCCACTGCCGCCCTTTGATCTCTATCGCGCGTTGCGGCGGATCAACCCCTCGCCCTTCCTGTATTTCCTCGACCTGCCGGGCTTTGCCCTGATCGGATCGAGCCCCGAAATTCTGGTGCGGGTGCGCGATGGCACTGTCACCATTCGCCCGATTGCAGGCACGCGCCCGCGCGGCAAAAATGAGCGCGAGGATGCGGAAAATCGCATCAGCCTGCTCGCCGATACCAAGGAACTGGCCGAGCATCTGATGCTGTTGGATCTTGGCCGCAATGATGTAGGCCGCGTAGCGTCTGGCGGCTCCGTCAAAGTGGTCGAGCAATTCACCATCGAACAATATAGCCATGTGATGCACATTGTCAGCCATGTCGAGGGACAGTTGGACCCCGCCCATGACGCCATTGACGCGATGTTTGCAGGCTTTCCGGCAGGGACCGTATCGGGCGCGCCCAAGATCCGCGCTTGCGAAATCATCACCGCGCTGGAGGGCGAAGCACGCGGGGCCTATGCGGGTGGCGTCGGTTATTTCGCGCCCGATGGCTCGGTCGATAGCTGCATCGTGCTGCG
>JBGSTI010000268.1:0-4210 GCA_041736605.1 Sphingomonadaceae bacterium | reverse complement strand
CATCAATGCGGCCAAGGGCGGCAAGCTGGGCGAAGGCACGGTAATCGTCACTGGCCCGAACAGCTCGATTTCGCTGTCGCTGGAGGATGGGTCATCCTTTACGCTGCCCAGCAATTCGCGCGTGCGGCTGGCCCGTTTGCGCCATTTGCTGCTGCCCGATAGCATCGATTATGAATTGGCGCTGGAAAATGGCCGGGCGCAAACCCGGGTTGCCCCGCTGCGCAAGCCCGAGGGTCGCTATCGCCTGCGCACCCCGGTTGCCGTATCGGCGGTGCGTGGCACCGAGTTTCGCAATGGCTATGACGAAGCCAGCGCCACATCCCTGGCCGAACTGGTCGAAGGCGCGCTGATCGTCGCCACCGACAAGGGTGACGGCGCGGACACCAATCTCACCCCCGGCAAGGGGCTGGTGGCCAGCGCCAGCGGTGTGATCATAGAGCAATTGCTTCCCGCTCCTGACGTGGTTTCCGGCATCGGCACCCAGCGCGACGTGCTGGTATCGTTCAAACTGGCCCCGGATGCGCAGGCCCAGCGGTACAAGCTGGTCATTGCGCGGGATAGCGCGCTGCTGGATATCGTCGCCGAGGCAGAAACGCTGAGCCAGGAATTGCAGGTTGCTGACCTTGCTAATGGCAATTATTTTGCCCAGATTACGGCGGTTGCCGCCAGCGGGCTGGAAGGCATGCCAACCAGCGCCGCGTTCAAACGTCGTCTCTCCACTGTCTCTGCCGCTGCGGGTGCCAGCGATGATGGCTTCAAGTTCAGCTGGATGGGCGCTGGCGAGGGCACGTCGCTCTATCATCTTCAGATCACGCGCCTGAATGCCAGCGGCCAAAGCGAGATTATCGTCGATGAGCCTGCGCTCAATTCCGATCATCTGCTGCTATCGGATTTGCCGCCCGGCAAATATCGTTGGCGGGTGGGCAAGCATCTGTTTGCCGAGGGCGAACATGATCAGGTGTGGACCGAATTTCAGGATCTGACAGTCGGCGAATGATCGGGCTTCGCGGTTCCCGCGCTGGCCGCCCCACCGCGCTACAGGCCCGGCTGCTCCATCAATGGCTGTTGACGGTGATATTGACCGCTTTAGTCGTAATCGCTCTGGCCTTGACCGGGGCCAGCGCGCGGCTGGATAATCTGATCTATGACAGCGCAATCCGCTTTACCGGCGCGCCGCCCGATCCCGATATCGCCATCATCGCCATTGACGAGGCCAGCGTGCAGGATATCGGGCGTTGGCCATGGCCGCGCACCGTGCATGCCGATCTGCTGGAACGGCTGAACCGCGCCGGTGCGCGCGCGGTGACGCTGGATATCCTGCTGACCGAGGCTGGCGATCCGGCCAATGATCAGCGTCTGGCGCAAGTTGCCGCCGCCAGCGCAACATTGCTGTTGCCGATGCAGCTGATCTATCCCGGCCTTGATGGCCGCGCTTTTGACGTCATGCCGCCTTATCCGGCGATTGGTGACACGCTGGACCCATCGCGCACCGGCCATGTCAATGTCGAGCTGGATGCCGATGGCGTGCTGCGCCGTCTGGCCCTGTGCGAAAGCGATGGCGCCAATAAGGGTGAGGATGCGCCGATACCGCACATTGCGATCTCTATGGCGATCGCCGGAAAAGCCGTCTTGCCCCCATCCGCGTCTTTGACCGCTAAACGCAATTGCGAAGACAGGCCGCTGGTGCCGTTTCGCGGCCGCGACGAATTCATCGTCATGTCGTATAAGGATGTTCTGTCTGGCCAGATCGATGACCAGTTTCTGCGCGGCAAATGGGTGCTGATCGGGGCGACGGCGGCGGGATTGGGTGACCAATATCCGGCTGGTGGCGGTTCTGGCCCCCAGCCCGGGGTGATCGCCGTTGCCAGCTTGCTTGATACAGTGCTGCATGATCGTTTCATTGTTCCGGTGGAAGGGGGGATGCTGGCCGCGATCAGCCTGTTGCCGCTATTTGCCTTCATGGTTGGCGTGTGGTGGTGGAAGCCGCAAACGGTGGTGCGGGTAGTCACGCTGCTGGGCCTGTTGACGCTGTTCATTGCGATTGCGCTGTTGGCGGCAGGCTATTGGCTGGCCCCCGGCCCTGCCCTTGCAGGCCTTGCCATTGCCTATCCGCTATGGGGATGGCGGCGATTGCAGGCGACCAGCGATTTCCTGGGCCAGGAACTGATGACGGTAGAGAGCGAAATTGACAGCCTGCCGGGCATTGAGCGCGGCGGCTTTCGCAACGATCTGGTGGGTGAACAGTCCAGCCGACTGGCGCTGGCCATCGGACGGTTGAGCGATCTGCGGCGGTTCGTCACCAATTCGATGCAGGGCCTGCCCGATCCGATGCTGGTGGCAGACAAGGGCCGCACCATTCGCCTGGCCAATGAAGCCGCACGGCGGCTGTTTCCGGCGGAACCCGTGGGATCCGATCTGGTTGAATTCATGCTGTTTCTGGCCCGCGATGCCGACCGCCCTGCCCTGGCAGAGTGGATTGACCATGCCTATGCCTCCCCTGCCCTGGCCGCGGATCTGTTGCAATTTCAGTCGATGGAGGGGCAAAGCTTTGTCGTGCGCGCCACCAGTCTGGCCATAGCAGACTTGGCCGATGCCGCAGCGCCGCAATCGGGGATCATCATCTATCTGGCTGATATTACCGAATTGGCCGAGGCACAGAAAGAGCGCGACAGCGTCTATCAACTGCTCTCACACGATATGCGCGCGCCGCAATCGTCGATTCTGGCGCTGGTGGAACGGCCCGATCCGCGTATTCAGCCGCCCGAATTGCGCAGCCGAATTGCTGCTTTGGCGCGGCGCACCCTGCAATTGGCCGACAATTTCGTTGATATGGCGCGGATGCGCAGCACGATTTTCGCGCCCGAAGACCTGCTGCTTGCAGATTTGGTAATCGAGGCGGCAGACGGGCTGCATCCACTGGCCAGCCGCCGCAATATCCGCATCGACGTTCAGGATGAAAGCAATGCCGGATTCGTGCTGGGCGAAGGGCAAAGCCTGTATCGCGCGATCACCAATGTGATCGACAATGCCATCCGCTATTCCCCCGATAATGGCACCATCACCATTCAGATTACGCGCGCCGTATCAGTCAATCCGGCGCATGATCATGACCTGCTGGTCGATATCTGCGATTCTGGCCCGGGCATTGATCCCGACATGCTGGAGCGATTATTTGAACGGTTCGCAACATCGGCGGCCAGCGGCCCTGTTGGGCGTGGCGGCGGCATCGGGCTGGGCCTCAATTATGTCGCCACCGTGATGCAGCGGCACGAGGGCAGCGCATCAGCGGCCAACAATCCCAAGGGCGGAAGTTGCTTTACCCTGCGCCTACCCATGCTGCCCGATGAAGACCTGCCGCTAGGCTGAAGCAGTCAGCCCAGCGGCATGGCTATCAAAGTTCGCTTTCCAGCCAGGTCTTGAGCTGGCTCTTGGGCGCGGCACCGACCTTGGTCGCTTTCACCTCGCCGTCCTTGAACAACAGCATGGTGGGAATGCCACGCACGCCATAGCGGGCCGGAGCATCAGGATTGTCGTCAATGTTGACCTTGACGATGGTCACCTGCTCTTTCAGCTCATCGCTGATTTCTTCCAAGGCCGGGCCGATCATCTTGCACGGGCCGCACCATTCGGCCCAGAAATCGACCAGAACGGGCTTTTTGGCTTCCAGAACGTCATATTGAAAACTGGCATCGGTGGTGGCGAGAGTGGCCATGCGACTTGCTCCTTTGGATGGTTGCTTTTGAAATAGGGGCCAGTCGCGCCGCGCACAAGGGCCATGACACCAAGCTTTTGTTGATACCTGACTAGGCGGGATTGTATCGATCCAAAAGCGCATCGGGCAAGGCGATCAGATGCGGGCCATGGCTATACAGCAATGCCGCTTCCACCCGGCGACCCGGATAGAATTGCCGAAGCGCGGCCACATAGGCCGCCATTTGCCGTACATGGCTGATCGGCACGGACTCAGCATTGGCGGGCTGAAAGCGTCCGGTTTTGTAATCGATGATCTGCACCCGATCTGCGGCGATCACCAGCCGGTCAATCACCCCGGTAATCACCGTGCCACCAATGGTCGCCGCCACCGGTACTTCGGCCAGAGCATCCGCGGTAAAAGCATCCTGCCAGCGCGAATCATCGAGTACCGCGATCACCTGTTCGATCATCGCGGCGCGCGTGGCGGCATCGGCAATCTGGCCCTGGCGCGCCAGCC
>JBGSTI010000211.1:0-1574 GCA_041736605.1 Sphingomonadaceae bacterium | reverse complement strand
CGCAGGGGGAGGGGCAGGTGTGCTGGCGCTGATCGGCGCGGCGGCGGCGAGCAGGATCGCGCCGACGATCCTAATCATGCTCCCTATCCCCGGCGCCCATATACAGTTCGCGGCCGGTGGCGTCATAGACCTTGCTCATTTCCGCCATGCCCTTTTCGGCTTCTTCGGCGGCGACGAAACCTTCGGCGTCCTGATTTTGCAGGCGGGCAAATTCGCGGACTTCCTGGCTGATCTTCATCGAGCAGAATTTCGGCCCGCACATGGAACAGAAATGCGCGGACTTTGCGCCTTCGGCTGGCAGGGTCTGGTCGTGATATTGCTCTGCCGTGTCGGGGTCGAGCGACAGGTTGAACTGGTCGCGCCAGCGGAATTCAAAGCGGGCTTTTGACAGGGCGTCGTCGCGCACCTTCGCCGCCGGGTGGCCCTTGGCAAGGTCTGCGGCATGCGCGGCCAGCTTATAGGTGACGACACCGGTTTTCACGTCATCACGATCAGGCAGGCCCAGATGCTCTTTGGGCGTGACATAGCAGAGCATGGCCGTGCCATACCAACCGATCATCGCCGCCCCGATGCCGCTGGTGATATGGTCATATCCCGGCGCAATATCGGTGGTGAGGGGGCCGAGGGTATAGAAAGGCGCTTCGCCGCAGACCTGCAGCTGCTTTTCCATATTCTCCTTGATCTTGTGCATCGGCACATGGCCGGGGCCTTCGATCATCACCTGCACATCCTGTTCCCACGCGCGGTGGGTAAGCTCGCCCAGCGTGTAGAGTTCGGCAAATTGCGCCTCGTCATTGGCATCGGCGATGCTGCCGGGGCGCAGGCCATCGCCCAGGGAATAGGCGATGTCATAGGCCTTCATGATTTCGGTGATGTCGTCGAAATGCTCGTAGAGGAAGCTTTCCTTGTGATGCGCCAGGCACCATTTCGCCATGATGCTGCCGCCGCGAGAAACGATGCCGGTCATCCGCTTGGCCGCCAGCGGTACATAGGGCAGGCGCACGCCCGCATGGATGGTGAAATAATCGACGCCCTGTTCGGCCTGTTCGATCAAGGTATCGCGAAAGATTTCCCAAGTGAGGTCTTCGGCAACGCCGCCAACCTTTTCCAGCGCCTGATAAATGGGCACGGTGCCAATCGGCACGGGCGAATTGCGGATGATCCATTCGCGCGTGTCATGGATATTGCGCCCGGTGGAAAGATCCATCACGGTATCCGCGCCCCAGCGGATCGACCAGACCATCTTATCCACTTCGGATGCGACATCGGACGCCACCGCGCTGTTGCCGATATTGGCGTTGATCTTGACCAGGAAATTGCGGCCAATCGCCATGGGTTCGGATTCAGGGTGGTTGATATTGTTGGGGATGATCGCGCGGCCACGGGCGATTTCATCACGGACAAATTCGGGCGTCACATAATCGGGAATCGATGCGCCAAAGCTTTCGCCATCGCGGATATATTCGGCGAGGCGTTCGCGGCCCAGATTTTCGCGCTCGGCCACATATTCCATTTCGGGCGTGATGATGCCGCGCCGCGCATAATACATCTGGCTCACATTCATGCCGGGCTTG
>JBGSTI010000198.1:0-2066 GCA_041736605.1 Sphingomonadaceae bacterium | reverse complement strand
AGCGCGAACCAGCCGATGAACGCCGCCATATCGCCCTCTACCTTCACCTTGCCATCGCGCATCAGCGCCGGGAATTGCGCCGCGCCAGTGATGACATCGTCCAGCGTTGCGCGGTCGAGCGTGATCGTGGCGGTGGGGGCCGCAGCCTTGCCACCATAGCGCGGGAACTCGACACCATTGGCCACCATCACTTCGACGCTTTCCTTGGTATCGGGCAAGATGAACTGGAATGTACCGGTAATCTTGGCGCCCTTTGCCGCGTCGAACCGCGTCGCCATGGTGTCGAAAAACGCAGCCGTCGGAATGGCGCTGATGAATGCGCGTGATTGGCCACCCGTGAAAGAAATGGCAATATCCTGACCGCGCAATGTGCTGGCCGCACCCAGATAATAATTGCGCCACGCACCCGATTCAGCCTGATAACCCAATTGGTCATAAGCCGATGCCAGCGCCGCTTTGGCGTCCTGCCGCGCCGGTTCTGCAAACACCAGCTTGTTCAGCAATTCTGCGGCCCAGCGATAGTCGCCCGCCGCAATCGCTTCCTGTCCGGCGGCCAGCACCTTGTCGCCCCCGCCCATCAAGGCGACATATTTGACAGCGCTTTCCTGCGGCGGGATCGGATTGAAATTGGCCGGGTTGCCATCCCACCAGCCGAAATAGCGTTGATACACCGCCTTCATATTGTGATTGATCGTGCCGTAATAGCCGCGCGCGGCAAATTCGCTGCCCGTGGGATCGGCGACATTGGCGGTCATTTCATGCAACGTCGCGCCATTATTGGCGAGGTTCAACGTGCGATCATGGACATAGCGATAGGCATCGCGCTGCCGCACCAGATAGTCCTTTACCCGGCCCTGACCCCACATCGGCCAGTTGTGCGAGGCCAGCTGAACCTCCGCCACATCGCCCCAGCGCACCAAAGCCGCGTCGATCACTTTCGACCAATGTAGGGCATCGCGCACCTGCGCCCCGCGCAAGGTCAGCACGTTATGCAGCGTCTTGGTCATCACCTCGGATGTGTGCAGTGCCTTGTATTTGGGGATGTAAAACAGGAACTCGGCAGGCGCTTCGGTGCCCTCGGCATCCAGAAATTCGAAATCGATCCCATCAATCTTCAGCGTCCCGCCCTCTGGCCCGACGCTTTCGGTGCTTTGCAAAAAGCCCAGAGTGCCCTTGGAAATGCGCGGGCCAAGGCCGCTATCCACCTGTCCCATTGGCCCCGGGGCGAGCAACATGCCAAACATGTAATTGGCACGGCGGCTCATGGCATTGCCGGCCAGCACATTTTCACTGGTCGCTTCTTCGGAAAAGCCGTGCGGCGCGATGATGCGGATCTTGTCCTTGACCACCTGTTCGCGCGTCACGATGCCGCCGACGCCGCCGAAATGGTCGCCATGGCTGTGCGTAAAGATGATCGCGGTGATCTTGATCTTGCCCAGATGCTTTTCGGCCAATGCAAACGATGCGCGGGCGGCCTCTTCAGTGGTCAGCGGATCGATGATGATCCAGCCGGCCTTGCCTTTGACCAAGGTCATGCCCGAAATATCATAGCCGCGCACCTGATAGACGCCACCTTTGACGACTTCGAACAGGCCATGTTCGCGGTTCATCCGCGCCTGCCGCCATAAAGATGGGTTCACGCTATCGGGGGCCTTGGGATCGTCCAGAAAGCGATAGGCGCGCGCATCCCAGACCACATTGCCCTTGTCATCGGTGATCAGCCCATCGGGAATCTCGCCAATCTTGCCGCGCCGCGAATCGTCCTGATCGCGCGGGTCATCGAGCGTCAGCGATGCGGCTACGGCGCGATTGGCGGCAATCGTATGTTCGCTGGCGGCATCCTGTGCCTGCGCAGTGGGTTGCAATAGCATGGCAAACAGGCTGGCGGCGGCCAATAAACGGGCGGGGCGGATGGTTTGGGACATGGCTTCACTCTCCTGACACATCGGCGCTTTTTCGCGCCTTTGTGGCATTTCTGCCCCAATCTGACGCCTTATGGCAAGGTGCCATTGAATCACCCGCTATGCCGTAGCGGCAGGCTTGCCCATCACCACGGCGCAGCGCAT
>JBGSTI010000148.1:0-3066 GCA_041736605.1 Sphingomonadaceae bacterium | reverse complement strand
GCGCCTTCATCAGCGGCTGCACCAGCTTCATCAGCCGGAAACTGGCAAGCGGACCCGATTCAAAGCCACCCAGAAAAGCCTCGTCGCTAACCGACAAGAGCGGACCGGCAGGCACCTCTTGCGCATTGTTGACAAGGATATCGATACGGCCAAATTGCGCCATGGTCGCATCGACCATATGGGCCAGACTGCTCGCATCCCTGACATTGCCCTCGATAGGCAGCGATTGCCCGCCTCGTTCGCGAATCAGACCGCAGGTTACATCCAGTTTGGCCAAGGTGCGCCCCGAAACCGCGACGGACGCGCCCGCATCAGCCAGCGCCAGTGCAATACCCTGTCCCACGCCCTGACCTGCGCCGGTAATCAGCGCAACTTTGCCGGAAAATCTGGTCATGATAGAAAATTACCCTCCAAATTCGTAATTTGATACGCCATGTATTACGCATTAGGTTGACAGACAGGGCATGGGGACGTCAATTGCGTTTCCACACGAATTGGACGAAACAGACTCCCCGCAATGGGGGGAATAGGCAAAGGATTGGGAGAATCGATGGCACAGGATTTCACGGGACGGGTCGCAATCATCACTGGCGGCAGCGACGGCATTGGCCTTGCCACGGCCATTTTGCTGGCCCAGCGCGGGGCCAAGGTCGTGATCTGTGGACGCCGTGCCGAACAACTCGCTATTGCCACAGCGCAGGCCGAAGCCGCTGGAACCAACATTCAGGCGGTGCAGCTCGATGTCACCGATTTTGACGCCTTTACCGCGCTGATCGAGAGCGTCGCCGCCGAGCATGGTCGCCTTGATATGCTGGTCAATAACGCGATGTCGGTGCATTATGCCCCGCTGACCAAGCTCTCGATCGATCATTGGCGCAAGGATTTCGCGGTCAACGCCGATGCGGTGTTCATCGGCACGCGCACAGCGATGAAGATCATGATGCAGGCTGGGCGCGGCAGCATCGTCAACATCTCCTCGACCACCGGCATCCGCGCGGCACCCTATATGGCAAGCTATTCCGCTTCAAAGGCTGCCCTCACCCACTTCACCGCCTGCGCTGCGATGGAGGCAGGCCCCGCCAATGTCCGCGTCAACGCCATCGTTCCCGGACAGGTCATGACCGCCGCGACCGAAGATTGGGCCAGCAAAGCGCCAGAGACGGCTTCCAAAACTGCGCAGGCCATTCCGATGCAGCGCGGTGGCCAGCCCGAAGAATTGGCCGAGGCGATCATCTTCCTCCTGTCTGATGCCGCCAGCTATATCACCGGTGTCGCCCTGCCGGTTGATGGCGGTAAAGCGGCCCAGCTTTATATGCCCAGCTGATCCATAGAAAGGAATAACCGCATGGCACAGCATTGGGATCATGAAGTCGATACGCTTGTGATTGGCTCAGGCGCAGGTGGCTTGCTCGCCGCATTGGTGGCCTCACACGGCGGTGCAAACACGCTGATTGTCGAAAAGACCGACAAATGGGGCGGCACATCGGCGACATCGGGTGGCGGCATCTGGATTCCCAAAAGCGATCAGGCCGCCGAAGCCGGTTTCAACGATGATCTGGACCATGCGTTTCGCTATGTCCGCAAACTCTCTGCCGCCAATGTGCCCGATGCCAATATCCGCGCCTTTGTCGACAATGCTGCACCCATGCTGCGCTGGATGGGCAAGCACACCAGCCTTGACTATCAGTCCTTTCCCTATCCGGACTATCACGCCGAGGAACCGGGCGGCTCGCCCCAGGGCTATCGCACGCATATGCCGCTGCCAATTGATGGCAAGCAGCTTGGCAAGGATGTCCGCACCCTGCGCTTTGCCTCCCCTGCCGCCAGCCTGTTCGGCTATCTCAACTGGCATTTCGACGAAACCTATATCATGCTGTTCAGGCCCAAGGGCTGGTGGTGGCATCTGGCCAAGAGCCTGGCGCGCTATTGGTTTGATTGGCCCTTTCGCTTCACGTCGCGCAAGGATCGCCGCCTTACCCTCGGCAACGCCCTTGTCGGCGGCCTGCGCCTTGCCCTCAACCAACGGCAAGTGCCGCTCTGGCTTGAGACTGGGCTGGAAGAATTGGTTACCGAAGATGGTAAGGTTACGGGCGCTATCGTCAACCAGCGCGGCAGGCGCAAAACAATCCGCGCGCGCAAGGGCGTTGTGCTTGCCGCCGGTGGCTTTGACAAGAATCAGGCGATGCGTGACGCCAACGCCCCGCTCTATCCCCGCGCCTGGCTGTCAGGCGGGGTAGAGGGCAATACTGGCGACAGTATCCGCATCGGCGAAGGCATTGGCGCTGCCACGCTCAACATGCAGTCAAGCTGGGCCGCGCCCATGTTCCACGTCCCCGGCGAACCCGGCGGGCGGCTAGTCACCATCGAACGTGCCCTGCCCGGCTGCATCATGGTTGCGGGCGATGGCAAACGGTATCTGAATGAAGCCGCTTCTTATCACATTGTCGGCCAGCAAATGGCCCGCCGTCAGGCCGAACAAGGCGACGCCGCGCCAACCTGGTTCGTCTTTGACCATCGCTATCGCCACAAATATCCGGTCGGCGCACTCTATCCGCTGATCCCCGATTGGGCCCAGAATGGCATGGTCAAATCAGTCCTTAAACGCGGCAACAGCATCGCTGAACTGGCTGACGCTATGGGCGTAGAACTCGCCACGCTAGAAGCCACCATCGCCCGTTTCAACAGCTTCGCCGTCAAGGGCGAAGACCCCGATTTCAATCGCGGGGCCGCCGCTTACGACAAAATGTATGGCGACCCCAGCGTCACCCCCAATCCCAGCCTCGCCCCGCTCGACAAGGGGCCATTCTATGCGATGCCGATCTATCCCGGCGACATTGGCACCAATGGCGGTTTGCTGACCGATGACCGCGCCCGCGTGCTCGATCAGGCGGGCAAGCCGATCAATGGCCTTTATGCCATCGGCAACAACGCCGCTTCGTCGATGGGGGAAAGCTATCCCGGAGCGGGCGTCACTATCGGCCCGGCGCTGACCTTTGGCTATATCGCCGCGCGCGACATGACGGGAATGAATGCATGACAAAAGCATCCACCACCAGCGGCAAGCTC
>JBGSTI010000136.1:0-2031 GCA_041736605.1 Sphingomonadaceae bacterium | reverse complement strand
TGGCTGACATGCAAATCAACGATCCCATCCCGGCCCAGGCCGTTCCCACCACCATTTATCGCGCGGATTATCAGCCGCCGGCCTGGCGCGTTCCCGATATCCGCCTCGATTTCGATCTGGGGCTGGAGGAAACGCAGGTTCTGGCGACACTGGACGTGGTGCGCGACACGCCAGGTGCACCCTTGCGCCTCAATGGCGATGGTCTCACCGCTTTGGTGGTGACTGTGGATGGCCAGCCGATCCAAGACTGGACGATGGACGGCGATGATCTGATCCTTGATCTGCCCAGTGACGCCCATTGCGTCTCGATCAAAACCGCGATCAACCCGGCCGGCAACACCCAGCTCATGGGGCTTTATGCCTCGAACGGCATGCTGTGCACCCAGTGCGAGGCCGAGGGTTTTCGCCGCATCACGTTCTTCCCCGATCGCCCCGATGTGCTCAGCCGCTATCTGGTGCGGATGGAGGGGCCGAAAGCGGCGTTCCCCATTCTGCTATCCAATGGCGATTTGATTACGTCGGGCGATACCGATAATGGCCGCCATTATGCCGAATGGCGCGATCCGTGGCCCAAGCCCAGCTATCTGTTCGCTTTGGTGGCGGGCGATCTGGTCGCCAATCGCGATCAGTTTACCACCATGAACGGGCGCAAGGTCGATCTGGCGATCTGGGTGCGCGCGGGCGATGAGGATCGCACCCATCATGCGATGCGCGCGCTGAAAAATTCGTTCGCATGGGACGAGCGCGTTTATGGACGCGAATATGATCTGGATGTGTTTAACATCGTTGCGGTGAGCGATTTCAACATGGGCGCGATGGAGAACAAGGGGCTGAACGTCTTCAACACCCGCTATATTCTCGCCGATCCCGATACCGCGATCGATATGGATTATGATGGCGTCGAAGGCGTGGTGGCGCATGAATATTTCCACAATTGGTCGGGCAATCGCGTCACCTGTCGCGACTGGTTTCAGCTGAGCCTGAAAGAAGGCTTTACCGTGCTGCGCGATCAGCAGTTCAGCGCCGATATGGGTTCTGCCGCCGTCAAGCGGATCGAGGATGTCCGCATCCTGCGCGCCGCGCAATTCCCCGAAGATGCAGGCCCGCTGGCCCACCCGATCCGCCCTGATTCCTATATGGAAATCAGCAATTTCTATACATCGACCGTCTATAACAAGGGCGCGGAAATCATCCGCATGATGGCAACCATGGCCGGGCCAGAGCGATTCCGCGCGGGCACCGATCTGTATTTTGACCGGCATGATGGCGAAGCGGCGACTTGCGAGGATTTTGTGCAATCGATGGAGGATGGCGCAGGGCTGGACCTTGGCCAATTCCGCCTGTGGTATTCGCAAGCCGGAACCCCGCGCGTCACGGCCAGGCTTGAGCGCGCGACTGACGGCGAAGTGACGCTGCACCTGGCGCAAAGCATTCCGGCCACGCCCGGACAGGCCGAAAAGCAGCCGATGGTCATTCCGCTGCGCATCAAGCTTTATGATCTGGATGGTGGCCATGGCCGGGAAGCCGAACAGCTGATCATTCTGGACAAGGCCGACATGGCCGTGCCGTGCGGCGTCTATCGGGCAATGCCGGTGCTGTCGTTCAACCGGGGATTTTCCGCGCCGATCATCGCACAGGTGGAGCGCGCATCGGGCGATCTGGCCTGGCTGGCGCGGCATGATGACGAGCTGTTCGCCCGCTATGAAGCGATGCAGCAGATGATGACCGATACGCTGGTGGCCGCCATCGGCGCTGGCGCGCTAGATCCATCGGCGGTGCAGGCGGTGACCGATGCGATTGCGGCTTGCCTGTCTGACGATCAGCTGGATCCGGCTTTGGCCGCCGACATCATCACTTTGCCCAGCGAGGCGTTTCTGGGCGAACAGATGCTGGTGATCGATCCCGATGCGATCCACGCCGCGCGCGAGACGCTGAAACAACAGGTTGGCACCGCGCTGCTGGGCCTGCTTCGCGCCCGCTATGATGCGGCGGGCGCCGTGCCCTTTGCGCTGGATGCCAAGGCCAAGGCGG
>JBGSTI010000388.1:0-4680 GCA_041736605.1 Sphingomonadaceae bacterium | reverse complement strand
AACCCAACTGATGAGGCCAATGCTCCGCTAATTTACGCAGCCATCAGTGCCAAATGTTCTGACGACGGACAGTCAATTTTCGGGTACCTTTTGTATCCCGAATGGTGACCTCTTCGTTCAGTTCTGCTCGCAATATGTCGTCGGACTGTGACTGCCTTCTCAATATGGCGGCAGCGCGCCTTGCTCTTTCAGTCGGCCTACCCTTTGCATTGCCTGATTGCCCTTTCTTGAACTGGCTCTTGCGCGGAGGGCGGCCATAGCCGACGGGGCCGTCATCATCACGATCATCATCGTTCATCGCACAGCCTCCCCGTTCATGACCTCATCAGCCACAGCCTCAAAGGCAAGAGCACTTTGCGCATGGACAGCGCGCTTGCCGGTAAGCTGCTCCCAGCGCCGGATGATGGTATCGCAATAGAGCGGATCATATTCGATTAGCCGCGCCTGGCGTCCGGTCTTCTCAGCGGCGATCAGGGTAGAGCCTGAGCCACCAAAACTATCCAGGATGATTTCGCCGCGCCGCGAACAGTCCTTGATTGCGTCGGCGATCATGGCGACGGGCTTGACCGTGGGATGCATCGCCAGTTCTTCAGAGCGTGAGGCGCTGATGCTGCTGATCCCGGCATAGTCCCAGACATTGGTGCGATAGCGTCCCGTCTCGCCAAGACCAAAGCTGTTGGTGTGCTGCGCTGTGCCCGCCTTGAACGCAAAGATCAGTTCATGCTTGGACCGGTAGAAGGCGCCCATGCCGCCATTGGTCTTGTTCCACACGATGAGGTTCTTAAGCTCGGTAAACACCGCATCGCCTGCCTCCAGCACTTCGCCCATGTGCCGCCAGTCCATGCACACAAAGGCAATAGCGCCATCGCGCATGACGCTGGCCATATTCCCAAGGCTCTGGGTCAGGAAGGCTGTGAACTGCGAACGCGACATCTCACCCGACGCCATTGCAAACTCGCGATGCCTCACCTCGCCAAGGCCGCAGACATGGCCATCAATGGCAACATTATAGGGCGGATCGGTAAATACCATGTCGGCGCGCTCATTGCGCATCAGCAAGGCGATATCACTGGCATTGCGGGCATCGCCGCACACCAGCCGGTGACGACCCAGCTCCCAGACATCGCCCATGCGTGTCACAGCAGGGCCGCTGATTGCTGGTACCTTGTCTTCCGGCTCATCAGCCGTATCGGGATCAGCATCGCTGGCCGCATCCAGCACAAAGTCGATCTCGGCCAGACTGAACCCGGTCAGTTCCACATCAAAATCGAGATCGATCAGGCCCTGCAGCTCAATCGCCAGGATATCCCGGTCCCAGCCAGCATTGAGCGCCAGCTTGTTATCCGCCAGCACATAGGCCCGGCGCTCTGCATCGCTCAGATGCGACAGGGCCAGCGTTGGAACTGCCTTAAGCCCCAGCAATCTGGCAGCCTCCACACGGCCATGGCCGGCGACGATCTCGCCATCATCGCTGATCAGCACCGGGTTGGTAAACCCGAACCGCTCAATCGATGCCGCGATCTGCTTGATCTGTTTCTTCGAATGGGTGCGCGCATTGCGCGGGAAGGGCTTTAGCGAGGCAAGTTGGCGGACGATGAGCGCCGGATGACCGGCGGGAGATTGGTCAGACATTCAAAAACTCCTGAAACATGAAAGTGGCTTGAATAGCTAATGCATGTCATGTCGGGTCTCCTTGATCACGTTTTGTTCGATACGTCATCCGTCCAAAGCCGGATCGCAAAACCTGTTTGCGCAGAGCAAAATTCTCGCGTCAAGAATGAAGTTTCGCTCGTTGTGCACAAATCCGGGTGAGCCGCGGGCAACACAGAAAAGTGTCGCATCAAACTTCGCCGCCACCTCAATGGCCTCACGCAGCGCGCTGACAACAGCACGTCATGGCAATCAAGTCTTGCCTGTTATAGACATTGTAAGACAGGCAGGAACGTTCAGAAACCTTGCATTTTTTCCCTGATCGGGCTGGCCAGATTCCCTGTTCGCAAATTCTGAATTCCCTGTTTTGAAAGTCGGGAAATTTCTGCATAGTGTCTGACAGGCAACTGAAAAATAATGATATATTCCGAATTTCGCGAGACATCGGTCCACAAAGGACATCAAATTCCCTGTTATTGATGCGAAAACAGGGAAAAAAAGGGAAAATTGGCAGAGCGGATTGATCGGAGTACTGCCAGCACCTCCAGTTTTCCATTATTTTTGCGCAGTTGCTTATCTGCCGTGGCGCCGTGTCACGCCACAGGCAGATCATGCCTGGAACCGAGGTCAGCGGCAGCGGCGCGATAAGCGCGCTATTTCGCGGATGCGGCATCATGCTTGGCCAGCCATGCCTTCATCTGCGCGATTTCGGTTTCCTGCGCCGTGATCACATCCTGCGCCAGCTTGCGAACTTCGGGGTCTTTGCCATGCTCCAGGGCGACCTTTGCCATCGCTACCGCGCCTTCATGGTGCGGGATCATGCCGCGCATGAAATCGGCATCGGAATTGCCGGTGAAGGCAATCGCCATGTCCTTGTGCATTTTGTCATTGGCCGCCTGAAATGCCCTGGTCGAGGCAGGGGCGTTGGCATCGGCCATTGGCATACTGTGATTGCTATGCTCGCTGGCAAGATCGCCGTCATGCTTTTCTGCCTGACATCCAGCAAGCGCGAGTGGGATTAGGAACAAGAAAGCTTTCTTCATGACGTTTCGTCCTTTTGGGCCAGTTTGAGATAAAGCGCAGGCCTATATAACTTCCATGGTTTGCGTCGCTGCATTCCCGGCAGAGGTCATTTACGACCCGTCTTTACGCAATCCTTATGCGCAAAGGGTGCAATCCCCGTCGAAAAATAATGCCCGTTTGTGGTGATGCCCGATCATCCAACCGTATCGGAGCATGATTTGTGTCCAACACCCAAGCAGACAATCCCCGCAAGACTGCCATTTTGACGCTGGGGGCGATTGGTGTCGTCTATGGCGATATCGGCACCAGCCCGCTTTATGCCTTTCGAGAAGCCTTGGCCCAGGCGGCGGGCGGCGGCATTGTCGAGGCGGAAATCCTAGGTGTGTTGAGCCTCGCCTTATGGGCGCTGATCCTGGTGGTGATGGTCAAATATGTCCTGTTCCTGACGCGGATGGACAATAATGGCGAGGGCGGCGTGCTGTCGCTGATGGCATTGGCGCGCAAGGCGACGGGCAAATGGACCATTGTGACCGTGCTGGGGGCGATGGGGGCGGCGCTGTTTTATGGCGATGCGATCATCACCCCGGCTCTGTCGGTGCTGTCGGCGGTTGAGGGGATGAAGACGGTTCCCGGCGTCGGTGCCCTGATGACAGAGGGGCGGATCATCACCATTTCGATGGTCATTCTGATCGCCCTGTTCGCCATCCAGTCGCGCGGCACGGCCAGCGTGTCAAAACTGTTCGGGCCGGTCTGCCTGATCTGGTTTTTGGCGATTGGCACCGTGGGTTTTTTCAACTTTCTGAATGCGCCCATTGTCTTGTCGGCGCTTAATCCCTGGTATGGCGTGTCGTTCCTTTTGGAACACGGGCTGGCGGGCCTGTTCGTTCTGGGTGCCGTGTTTCTGACTGTCACAGGCGCAGAGGCCTTGACCGCCGATATGGGCCATTTCGGGCGCGCGCCCATACGCATTGGCTGGTTCTCTTTGGTCATGCCCGCCCTGTCGCTCAATTATCTGGGCCAGGCCGCTTTTGCCCTCACACAATTGCAGGCGGCACAGGCGGTAGGGCAGGTGTTTGAAAATGCCGACTGGTTCTTTTTGATGACGCCGGAAAATCTGCGCCTTGGCATGGTTATCCTTGCCACCATGGCTACGATCATTGCCAGCCAGGCCGTTATCACCGGGGCCTATTCGCTGACGCAACAGGGCATTGCGTTGGGCCTGTTTCCGCGCATGCTGATCAAACAGACCAGCGAAGACCATGCCGGACAGATTTATATCCCGGCCATCAACTGGTGGTTGCTGGGCGGTGTGGCGTTGCTGATCGTGCAGTTCCGCACGTCATCGGCCATGGCTGCGGCCTATGGCATAGCGGTTACCGGCACGATGGTGGTGACAACCTGCCTTGCGTTCATCGTGCTGTGGAAGCTGTGGAAATGGCGGCCGCTGCTGGCGGGCCTGTTTATCGCGCCATTCCTGTTGCTCGATCTGTTTTTCTTTGGCGCCAATATCTTGCGTGTGATCGAAGGGGGGTGGGTGCCGCTGGTGATCGCTGCGCTGATCGGGCTGATCGTGCATATCTGGCTGAAGGGCAGGGCCTATCTGGCTGATGAGGCCCAGCGCGATCATGTGACCATGGTGGATGTGGCCAAGATGCTGGCCAATCGCCCGCCCCAGCGCGTGCCCGGCACTGCCGTGTTCCTGACTGCCGATCCCGATATTGCCCCGGTGGCCCTGCTGCATAACCTAAAGCACAATAAGGTGCTGCATCAGGATAATGTGATCGTTACGGTGAAAAACGCGACGGTGCCGCGCATCGCCGATGAAGAGCGGCTGATATTGGACAAGATTGACGATAATTTCCAATGGGCCACGTTGCGATTTGGCTATATGGAAACGCCCGATGTGCCTGCCGCCTTGTTTGGCACTGGTGCCATCAAACAGAACGCCGCCGGTGCGTCATTCTTTATCGGTCGGCACATGCTGTCGCCCAGCCGCGAGATTGGCAT
>JBGSTI010000020.1:0-4205 GCA_041736605.1 Sphingomonadaceae bacterium | reverse complement strand
TGTGGTGGATGTGATCGTCCATGAAGGCGATGTTGTCATCCAAATCGAGGCCGATGGCGCGACGCGATTGCAAAGCTTTGACTATGCCATCGTTGCCTCGGGCCATCAGGAGCGCGACGTTGAGGACGAACACGAGCAACTTGACCATGCCTATGCCAAACGCGATGTCGAAATCTGGCGCGATGCCCGCATTGGCGTGTTGGGAACGTCGCTTAGCGCCATAGATGTCGCGATTGGCACAGCGGCGGAGGCCGGACGGTTTGTCCGCCACGAGGGCAAGCTGGCTTATGTTGCGGATGATCCGGACGCAGCCTTTTCGGTTACGTTGATGTCGCGGCGTGGGCTGTTACCCGAGGCCGATTTCTATTGTCCGATTCCCTATGAGCCACTTGTCCATTGCACCGCAGCGCAGGTCGAAGCGATCTTGTCCGATGGTCAGGGTGATTGCCTGGACCGCATGTTCGAACTGTTCAAAACCAAGATTGCCTCGGTTGATCCTGGCTATGCCGACGGCATCGGGCTGCAATTCCTGACGCCTGATACCTTTGCGGAAGTCTATTTTTCAGCACGCCAGCGTGTTCCCGCACTTGATTGGGCTGAGGCCAATTTGGCCGAAGCCAAGGCCAATGCTCGCGCCCATAAAACGGTGGCGTGGCGCTATGCCATATTGCGTATGCATGAAGTGTTCGGCAACGCCGTCAAGCATTTGGACGAACGGGACCGCAAACGCTTTTCGAAAGGTTTGAAGCAGGTCTTTATCGACAATTATGCCGCAGTACCGCCGCTGTCGATTGAGCGCCTGCTGGCCTTGCGCGATGCGGGCCGACTGCGCATTCTGCGGCTGGGCAATGATTATACTCTGGAAACGGATGACGATACCGGCACAACCCGTATTCAGACGGAGCAAGGCGAAGACATATTCGACGTGATGATCGATGCGCGGGGGCAACCCGCGCTGACGCTTCAGGAACTGCCCTTTCCCACACTTCGGTTGCAAATTATCGCCAATGAGCGTGCCAATGATCCAAGCTTTTCAGCCGATGACGTGTCCGATCTTTTGGAAAGCGGCCTGGATGTCGGAAGCGCGTTTGAACTGAACGATGGCTTGTACAGTCTGTCGCGAGTCTATTGCTTGTCGATCCCGCATCTCCTCAAGCTGCACCCCTTTATCCAGGGGCTGACATCGTGCGACGAGCTTGCCAAGGCGATGGCGGGATCATTGGCGAACGAGGTTGCGGGATCGCCCAATCTGACCCGCCCCAATTTCAATGCAAGCGTCGCGAAATTTGATGAGACAAGCTTGGTCTATTGTTTGTCCAAGCGGCGTTGGACGGCTAACGATAAAGTGGATGGTTTGTCAGACCCGCCCTCCATCACGCTCTAGGGCAAAAGAGTGCGGTCTTCAGGCTATCACCGTTCGGCAGACGCCATGAACAGGATCGGCTGATCGCCAGGCACCCACGGCGCCGTGCGAAACATGATCCTATTGAACAGTGCCGATGCGCTATATTTGGCTAGCCATGGTTTTAGACGGGGCAATGGTTGAGCGTTGAACCATGTTTGATCGACGGCGGCAAATTGTCGCACAAACGGAAAGATGGCCGCGTCCGTCAGCGAGCGCGCCGGTCCGCAAAGCTGCGCTGATTCGGCAAGCCGGGCATCAAGTTCGCGCAAATAGTCCAGGCCCAATGCGCGATGCACAAGCGGGTCAGCACCATGCCGATCCGGGTATTTGTATCGATCAAGATCATGTTTGAACGAACCATCATTGCGGCCAATCAATGCCGGGTCGTCGCCCTCCAGCCAGTGTTCGGGGTCTCGGTTCGCCAAAGCCCATCGCATGATATCAAGGCTTTCATCGATCACCGTACCATTGGTCAGCACAAGCACAGGAACCGTCCCCTTGGGTGAAGCGGTAAGCAACGCTTCGGGCTTGGCCGAAATCTTGACTTCGCGCAGCACACAGGTTGTTTCACTGATGGCAATCGCCAGCCGCGCCCGCATGGCATAAGGGCAGCGGCGAAAGCTGTAGAGGATCGGGTGCAACTGGCTGGCGTGACTTTTCACAGCCTTTGGATAAGGTTCGGACATGAAGGGTCTATAGCGCCAAACAAGGTGGGCGTCAGCAATTGGCGGAGACGGTGGGATTCGAACCCACGATAGAGTTACCCCTATACACACTTTCCAGGCGTGCGCCTTCGACCACTCGGCCACGTCTCCGCATCCCTTTTCGGGAACGCTCGCCCCTAGCGGCTCATTCGCCCTTTCGCAAGCCACTGTGATTTGCCATGATTGGCGCCATGAAAGCTTATCACACTCTTGTCGCCTGCGCCGCGTTGCTCGCCGCGTCTCCGCTTGCCGCCCAAAGGTCTGAATATGTGACGCCGGGGGATGTCATTGCCAAGGCGGCGGCAGAGGAATGGGTGGCGATTGCGCCTGCCGATCTGATGGTGATGGACCTGGCCCCCGATGCCAGGGGCAAGCCGCGCCGCGTGGTCATCCAGCTGATGCCCGCGCCGCTTTCGCAAGGCTGGGTCGGCAATATTCGCAAGTTGGTCGCCGCGCGCTGGTATGACGGGATATCTGTCAACCGGGTGCAGGATAATTATGTCGTGCAATGGGGCGATGCATCAGAGAAAAAGGCGCTGCCCGATGGTTTGGAAACGGTGGGGGAGGAATGTTATGTCCTCGCCTATGGCTTGCCCTGTCCCTTTGATGCCAGTGTCGATGCTGACAAGGTCATGTCAAGCGAGGCGGACATTCCCTCTGCTGGCGATAATCCGCCCGTTTTTGCGCCGGTACAGCCGCCTAAGCCCTGGCTGGATTATGGCGACGCCTATCGTGCCACGATAGATTTCAAGCAAGGTTGGCCGATGGCTTTCGGTTTTGGCAAGGCTGCGCGGCCGGAAAATTGGCCCGTCCACTGCTATGGCATGGTCGGCGTTGGCCGCAATCTCTCGCCCGATACCGGAACCGGCGCGGAACTCTATACCGTCATCGGCCATGCGCCGCGCCATCTGGATCGCAATATCGCTTTGGTGGGCCGGGTGATAAAGGGGATCGAGCATCTCTCCAGCCTGCCGCGCGGCACCGGGACGCTTGGCTTTTATGAAAATGCCGATGAGCGCGTGCCGATACTGTCGGTGCGGATGGGCGACGAGGTGACCGATCTGCCCGCATTCCAATATCTGTCGACCGAGAGCACCAGCTTTGCCGCCTATGCCGATGCGCGCGCCAATCGCCGCGATGATTTCTTTATCGTGCCAGCGGGCGGGGCGGATATCTGCAACATTCCCGTGCCGATCCGCGTCGCGCCTTGAGCAACGCCATTGCCCATCAGGGGCCGCTCTGGCGCTGGACCGGGGCAAGCGGGGCGGGGAGCTGGCATTTTCTCACCATTGATGGCGCGGCGGGTGATGCCGTGCGGCTGGAATCGCTGATGCTGCCGGGCAGCCGGGGCGGCTTTGGCTCGATCAAGGTGCAGGCACAGATTGGCGATACACGCTTTGCCACCAGCCTGTTTCCGCACAAGGACAGCGGCGGCTGGTTGCTGCCGGTCAAGGCCAGCGTGCGCAAGGCCGAGGGGCTGGTTGAGGGGGATGTGGTGGCGGTGGATTTGCGGGTTTGACCACACCCAAAAATCATTACGCATCCTTGTAACAAAATTACTTTTGACTCGCCCTGCAACCCACGCCGCCCTATATTGGTTGCAACCGTGACCATAGGAGAGCGATGATGCGTGTTGGCACCCCCAAGGAAATCAAGAATCACGAATATCGCGTCGGCCTGACCCCCGAAAGCGTCCGCGAACTGGTGGCGCACGGGCACGAGGTTTGGGTGGAAACGCAGGCGGGTTCGGGCATAGGCGCGTCGGATGCGGATTATGTCGCGGCAGGCGGCGTGATCCAGCCGGATGCCGCCACCCTGTTTGGTGCATGCGACATGATCGTCAAGGTCAAGGAACCGCAGGCGAGCGAACGCGCGATGCTGCGCGCGGGGCAAATTCTGTTCACCTATCTGCACCTCGCTCCTGATCCAGAGCAGACCGAGGATCTGATCAAATCGGGCGCGGTGTGCATTGCCTATGAAACCGTCACCGGTGCTGGCAACAGCCTGCCTTTGCTGAAACCCATGAGCCAGGTGGCCGGGCGGATGAGCATTCAGGCAGGCGCCACCGCGCTGGAAAAGGCGCATGGCGGGCGCGG
>JBGSTI010000016.1:0-3197 GCA_041736605.1 Sphingomonadaceae bacterium | reverse complement strand
ATGTGGTGGTCGGGCCGCGCATCGTGCATCTGTCAGTCGTGATCGGCATCTGCGCTGTGCTGGTATCGCCGCTTGGCTATCTGCTCAGCCGTCCTTTGGCACAGATTTCAGGTCAGGCTGCTGCTGCTTTGTTCGGGGCTGGCTGATCTGTCTAACCCGGATTTTATGATCGAGACGGTACAAGAGACCGGCTCTACCAATAGTGATCTTGTGGCACGTGCAGCGTCTGGTGCGCATGAGGGGCTGTGGTTGCGTGCGGTGCGCCAGACTGCCGGACGGGGCCGATTGGGCCGGGCGTGGCTTGGCAGCACCGGCAATCTCTATGCCAGCACGTTGGTTCGGCTGCGCGCCACAGACAGCGCACCTACCGACCTGTCTTTTGTGGCCGCCAATGCGCTGTTCGATACCGTCGCGGCTTTGAACCTGTTCCATGATCCGCAACCTCGGTTGAAATGGCCCAATGACCTGATGGTCGGCCAGGCCAAGCTGGCGGGCATTTTGCTGGAACGGGCAGGGGACGCGGTGGTGGTTGGTATCGGCCTCAATATTGCCTTTGCGCCTGACCTGCCGGATCGCCAGACCATCTGCCTCGCGGATATGGGCCTTTCACCGCAATTCAACGCGGCGCTGATTATCGAGGAACTGGCCGCGCAGCTCGCAAATGAACTTGTCGCATGGCGAAGCGCCGGGCAGGGGCCCTTGCTGCAACGCTGGAAACAGCGCGCCCATGCCCTCGGCACAGCTATGTCGGCCACGGCCAGCGATGGCGGCACTTTGACTGGCAGCTATGATGGCATCACCGATAATGGCGCGCTGAGGCTTGTCGATTCAACGGGCAAATGCCACATAGTGATCAGCGGCGATATCACCCTGCATGGCGGGGTCGGACATTGACGCTGCCATTGGTGCCATACCGGCAGGCACGTTCATGCGGAGAGGTTTGAAAACATGCTGCTAGCGATTGACGCGGGCAACACCAATGTCGTGTTTGCCCTATGCGATGGTCTGGACATCAAGGCGCGCTGGCGCATCGCCACCGACCCGCGTCGCACGGGCGATGAATATGCGGTGTGGCTGCACCAATTGCTGTCAATGCAAGGCGTGGAGCGCAGCGCAATTACGCAAGTGATCATCGCCACGGTGGTGCCACGCGCACTGCATAATCTGCGCACTTTGTCGCAACGCTATTTCAATGTTGATCCGCTGATTGCCGGCGAGCCGCCGGTCGAATGGCCGATGGTGATCGATGTTGAAGAACCGCGTTCGCTGGGCGCAGACCGCGCGATTAACGCCATTGCTGCGCATCGGCGGCATCAAGGTGACCTGATTGTAATCGATTTCGGCACGGCCACCACTTTTGATGTGGTGGATTTCACCGGAGCGTATAAGGGAGGGATCATCGCACCGGGCATCAACCTGTCGCTCGATGCTTTGGTCAGTGCGGCCGCCAAATTGCCGCGCATCGCCATCGAACCGCCAACAACGACGCAATCGGTGATTGGACGCAACACCGAAGAGCAGATGCATATCGGCGTCTTTTGGGGCTATGTGGCGATGATGGAAGGCCTGATCCGCCGCATGCGCGACGAGATTGGCCGCCCGACCAAAGTGATCGCAACAGGGGGCCTGGCCGTTCTGTTCAACAACCATACCCGGATTTTCGATGCGGTCGAAAGCGACCTGACCATCGAAGGCCTGGCCATTCTGGCAAATGAGGCCAATTAACTGATGAAGCCCAAAGACGAACTGCTTTTTCTGGCCCTTGGCGGGTCGGCCGAAATCGGCATGAACTGCAACCTTTATGGCTGCCAGGGCAAATGGCTGATGGTCGATCTGGGCATGACCTTTTCCGATCCGGCCTATCCCGGCGTCGATCTGGTATTCCCTGACCTTGAATTTATCGAGGAACGCGCTGACGATCTATTAGGCATTGTGCTGACCCATGGTCATGAGGATCATATCGGGGCGCTGCCGTATCTGGCCGCTGATCTGGGCGTGCCGCTTTATGCTACGCCGTTCACCGCTGGACTGATCCGGGGCAAGCTGGATGAGGCGGGACTTTCCAAACAGGTTAAGCTGCACGTCATCCAGATGGATGAGCCGTTTGCGCTTGGCCCGTTCAAGATGCGTTATCTGCCGCTGGCCCACTCGATTGCCGAGGGCATGGCGTTGGTGATTGATACGCCGCATGGCCGCATTTTCCATACTGGCGACTGGAAGCTGGATGATGAACCGATTATCGGCGTACCCAGCACGGCGGCGGAGCTCAGTGCCATTGGCGATGAGGGCGTGCTGGCTTTGGTGTGCGATTCCACCAATGTCTTCAATCCCAAGGCTTCGGGATCTGAAGGCGGGGTACGCGATGGCCTGATCGATGCTGTGGCGGCGCAAAAGGGCCGCCGTGTGCTGGTCACCACCTTTGCGTCCAACGTCGCGCGTCTGCACACGCTGGCCGAAGTGGCCAAGGCGACCAACCGCAAGCTGTGCGTGGCTGGGCGTTCGCTCGACAAGATGATCCAGGTAGCGCAGCAAACGGGCTATCTGAAAAATTATCCCGAAATGGTCGATTTCGGTGCCGCCATGCGTCTGCCGCGCGGCGAGGTGCTGATTGTCGCCACAGGCGGGCAGGGGGAGGCGCGTGCCGCCCTGTCGCGCATTGCCGAGGGCAATCATGACATCAAGCTGGAAAACGGCGATGTCGTGCTGTTTTCCACGCGCCAGATTCCAGGCAATGAACTGGCCATAGGCCGGGTGCAGAACCAATTGGCGATGCAGGGCATCAACATCATCACTGATCGTCAGGCCGAAATTCACGTATCCGGCCATCCGGGTCGCCCCGAATTGCTGGAAATGTATAGCTGGATCAAGCCCAATACATTGGTGCCGGTGCATGGCGAGTTTCGCCATATGCGCGAACAGGCGCGGCTGGGCGCAGAGGCGGGCATTCCCAATCAGGTGCTGCAAAAGAATGGCGATCTGGTGCGGCTGGCCCCCGGCAAGCCCGGCATTATCGGCCATCAGCGCACCGGACGGCTGGTGCTGGACGGCGATATCATTCTGCCCGCCGATGGCCAGACGATGGCCAATCGCCGTCGCTTGTCAACCACCGGCGTCGTGATGGTGGCCTTTGCCGTTGATGACCGTGGTCGCCCCGATGGCAGCCCGGTGGTTGAGGCCATTGGCCTGCCGCTGGACGA
>JBGSTI010000525.1:0-1689 GCA_041736605.1 Sphingomonadaceae bacterium | reverse complement strand
GATTATATCAAGTCCTATAAGCTCGTGAAAATATCTGGCGTCATTTTGTGGCAGGAGCGATCGTAATGCAGCTTTCAACCGAACAAATGCAGGCGATCCTGCGAGCCAATATCCACCTTCTCGAAAACGATCCGCAGGCTGTTTCGCTTGAATTTGATATTGATGACGATGGTGATGTTCTTGGCCTGGTGCTTGTCCATCAGTCTCCAGACGACAAGGCCCCTCGCGCTTTGGTTCAGGCTAGCTCTGCGTTTGGCCTTGCCCCGCTTTCCTTGCGCATTGAACAAGGGGAATTGCCAAGTGAAGAAATCGCGTCGATTGATGTAGAGCCGATGCACGCGGAATTGCTATCGGAGTCAACCATCGGATTATCGGGAACACGGGTGTGTGAGGGCGGTGGCTGCGGCACGCTATGCCTGTCTGGCGCCCATATCGCGTTGGAGCATGATGGCCGGTCATGCGGCACCGATCAGCCATTCTTGTTTTCAAATTCGCATGTTTTCCATCGTGCGGGCGGAACCGTGACGTCAGGCGGCGAGCCGGTGGCGACGGTTGCATGCGTTTTTGACCTTGAGGCGGAAACGACATTTGATGGCGGCGTTGCTATCGCCAATGATGCGGTGCCGCGCGAAAACGCTTTCAAGGTGTTGAATCCCGGCGGCGAACCATTGACCATCAGTGGCCTCAAACAGGCGGTTTTGGGTATGGCCGTCGCAAAAATGGGCATGGTTTCCGGTTGGACAGAGGGGAAAGTGGGCTCGCCTACCATCACCCGAATTCAGGGCCATGCAGCGCTCTATCCCAGCTGGAAAGGAAGTTACCGGTCGCGCGCAGGCGATTCCGGATCGCCCATCTTGCACAAGGCGGATGACGGGCAATGGTATCTGGTGGGGATACATTTTTCATCCGGCCCACGGTTCCACTCATGGAACAATGTTGCGATCAATTTCGGATAGCGGGTTTCATCACGCTCTGGGCTGTGGCGCGTCTTTGGCATGAACCGTTTGAATAAGGCCAATCCCTAACAGGCATTGTCACCGGACATCGCGACCCATCCGCGCTACAAAACATCCATGAACCCGACCAGCTTCCACCCTTTGCCGCTATGCGACCCGGCGGCAAAGGAGGGATCGGGGGCGTGGATACCCGTATTTGCGTCCCCGCAACTTTTCGCCCCGCCTGCCACCAGACTTGCCAGCATCGGCGCGCTGGGCTTTGATGGCTTTGCCGAACCCGCCCTTGCAACGGAGCCTGTGACCATGACTGGCCTGTCGATCCTGTATGTCGAGGATGATCCCGATATTGCCGCCGATGTGCTGGCGCTGCTGACCGAACAGGGCGATCAATTGACTTGGGCGGCCAATGGCCAGGACGGGCTGAAACGCGCCGCCGCAGAGCCGTTCGATGTGATCGTGCTGGACCGGATGCTGCCTGATCTGGGCGGGTTGGAGATTGCAGCAAAGCTGCGCGCGATGGATATTGATGCACCGATCCTGATGCTATCAGCCTTGGGCCGCAGCAGCGACCGGGCCGAGGGGCTGGATGCGGGCGTTGATGATTATATGGCCAAGCCGTTTGAAGCGGCGGAACTGGTGGCGCGGCTGCGCGCGCTGGTGCGCCGGGCCAAGGGGCGGGTGCACAGCCCGGTGATCCTCTATGGCGGATTTGAATGCCATATCAAGGCGCGCA
>JBGSTI010000465.1:0-2125 GCA_041736605.1 Sphingomonadaceae bacterium | reverse complement strand
GGCCAATCAAACCAGTTTGCCGCCATCGAACGTGTGGCCGCGCGCTATCGCCCCCTGGTGGTCTGGGGCGGGCATCAGGCCGGGCAAACGCATTGTTCGGTCGGGTCAGACAATTGGGCGGGTGGCCATCTGGCTGGGCAGCGGCTGGCGCAGCGCGGTGTCAGCCGCGTGGCGTTTCTGGGCGATCCCAACGCGCCCGAAGCAGGCCAGCGTTATGAAGGCTTTCGCGCCGCCCTGCACGAAGCGGGGATTACGGCCGAACCGGTAATCATTTCGACGCACTTTGCCGCAGACAGCATCGCCACCGATATCGCCGCGCAGATCGAGCGGCTGAAAACCGGCATTGACGGCATTTTCGCCGCATCGGATGTGATCGCGATGACGGCGTTGCGCGTGCTGGCCGATCATCAATTGACCGTTCCGGGCGACATGGCCCTGATCGGTTTTGACGACCTGCCCATCGCCACACAAACCGTGCCGCGCTTGACGACCATCAGCCAGGATATCGAACGCGGCGCACGCGAATTGGTCGAGGCGCTGTTTGCCCGGATCGGCGGTGCCGATAGCCCCAGCGTGATCATGGAACCGGCCTTGGTGGAGCGCGATTCGGCTTAGGGCTTTGGGTTTGGGTTTCCTCAAGAGTTTTTCGTCATGCCCGCGAAGGCGGGCATCCATCACCCAAGTGTGCGCCCGCTCCACTCGGTGATGGACCCCCGCCTGCGCGGGGGTGACGAAGGTATAATCAAGCCAAACCCACCCGATCCCCATCAAATACCAGCTTCACCACGGGTGCCGGAACCCCGCCAAACTGGCTGCGCACAAGATCAGGATGATCGGCCAGCGTGCGGCCCTGCATGCCCCAATAATCGGTAAAGGCGATAACCTCGTCCTCGCCGGTTACCCACCAGCTATAGGCCTGAGTCGGCTCAGCCTCAGGGTTGCTGCACACCAGGCCCGTGCCGTTGACCGGCCGCCATGGCCCCTTCAGGCTATCGCTGACCATCGCGTAAAGCCCGTTTGGCCCCGTTGGCCCTGTGCCGTTGAACGTGTGCCGCTGCGTCACCCAGAACAGATAATAATGCCCGCCACGATAGCGCACATGCGCGCGTTCCAGTTCGTTATTGACGCCCACCGCGCTGGCAATCGGGTCCAGCAAATCCCAGCCTTTGGCCGTGCGTATAGCGAGGCCAATAACGCCATTATGGGCATGATCATCCCATCCGGCAGACCCGGTGAACAACAGATAATCCTGGCCATTGGCAGGATCGCGGAAAATCGCGGGATCGCGAAAAGCCTTGATCATGCCGGGCTGGCCATCGCCGGTATTGGTGGGGGCATAGCGCCGATGATCAGACTCAACGCACAGCTCAACCGGCTGCCAATGGGCGGTGCTGGCGGCATTATCGTCGATCAACAGATCGGCCTGCGCGCTGAACAGGCGTTGTTCAAAACTGGGGGCCTCGCCGCGCCGTCCAGCTGCCGTGAAATACAGCGTGAAGCGCCAGACTGTATCGCTGATCTGCGCATCCAGCCGCGCTGATCCCGCCCATTCGCGGGCACCGGGGCTGTAAACATCGGGCATGGCATTGCCATGATCGCGCCAATCGCCGCGCGACGGCCCTGCTGCATCACAGCTGATCAGGCGGATGCGGGCATGATCGTGGCGCTTTGCTGGATCATCGAATTGCGGGGCCGATAGCGCAAACCAATATTGCCGCCCGGCCAAAATCGCGGTGGAACCGTCCAGTGCCTCAATCGGCCACATGTCCCACAGGTCCAGCCCCGGCAGCGATGGCAGAACATCTTGGGCGGTAATCAGCGGTAGAACATGGCCCGTCTGCGCGGCAATCGCGGCCACATGATCGGCGGTCCAGCGCGACAGATCGCCATGCGGCTGCCAGCCATCATCGCCCGGTTTTCGGGCCTCTTGGACCATGTCTGCGGCCAAGGCCGTCTGCTTGTTCATCATCAATCCTTCGTCAAATCTTTGGCATCGACCAGGCCCATGCCGGGACTGGCGCGTTCGGCCATGATCACCGGGGGGCGGCCCTGCGGGTCGCGATATTGGTCAGCGATGGCGGCGGAAACCTCAGCCAGGCGCGATTGCGGCAACAGCGCCACCACT
>JBGSTI010000374.1:0-3680 GCA_041736605.1 Sphingomonadaceae bacterium | reverse complement strand
ATGCCAATGTCGCTGGTGGCGCGCCAGAGGAAGAGCCGGGCGAGTAACGTGGCGCTATCGCTTGTCGATAGACATGGCGTAAAGGCCTGTTCCCGGCTTTTCGGCTGTCGCGGCAATGGTATAGGTACCAGCGACAGTTGCCGTGAACAGCAATTGCCAAACCTTGATGCCATCATTCGCAAAGGTCTCACCGCGCGGGGCGACAAATCCATTGGGGCCGATCACGGTCAGACGCGGCGCAAATTCTTCGCTGGCCAGCATGACGCTGATCTTCTCATTGGCGCGCAGGTCTATTTTGTAGCTATCGTAAAACAGGCCGTCAGACAGACGCAGATCGCTGCTAGCCAATGTGCCACTGACTGATTCCCCTGTTTTGATCGGTCCGCCATTGGCGATGCGCGGTTCGGGCTTGGCCGTCGCAACTGTTGAACCGCCAGCGACTGCACCGGGTCTTGATCGTTTGGGTGTTACGGCAGGCGCGGCGCTGGCTGCGGCCGGCGGTGCAATGGCCACAGCGTTCAACGTATAGCGCCCGGTGCCGCCGCCTTGCGACAGCACCAGAATCAACAACTGGCCATCTGCCGGAGCCAGATAATCCAAACTGGTTGATGGGCCGGTGCCGCCCGCTGAGAGCGGCGTTCCGTCCTTGTCGACCATTTTCACCGCTAGCCCCACTTTGAACCCATCGGACTGGGCCGTGAATTTGATCCGCTGCCCTGCCTTGACGTTGATCTTGTAATTCTGAGCCCGTAGAGCGGCATCGCCCGCCGATGCCAAGGTGATCTGCCCGGTTTGTGATGACACAAGGCCAATGATGTTTTGCGCTGGTGCAGTGATCAGGGGCGTAAAGCTGAACCGCCCGGTTGCGCCGTTCAGAAAGCTGACCGCCAGCCGATAGCGGCCGGCCTCTTGTACGGTGCCAAACAGCGACGCCCGGCCATCGTCGCGCAGTACCGTCGTCCAGCGTTTGTCTGCATCCAGATATTCCAGCGACAGCGCCATGGTCACGCCCTTGGGTTTTGATCCGACAATGTTGATGCCGGCCATCGCCGCTGCATCGAAATCAAAATATTTGACTCGTGATGTGCCCACAAACGGGTCGGCATCGGTCATCTCATAGACTTGATATTCCTGTTTCAGCCCGGTCGATGGCTGTGCAACGGCTGTGATAGGCAGCAGCAATGCAGCAGCCGGTCCGGTCAGGCAAAGCGCGGATAAGGTGATGAACAGGCGGTGGGGCGATGACAGGGCCATGGCTTAATTCTCCTTATCGGACGGCAATGCCGATTTGATCTAAGGAGAAGTGTTATGGCTGACAAATGACAATGGCTGTTGGGTTTTGCCAAAGATCGCTTCGATCAGCGTGCGGTAATGGCTTTCAGCATCGCATCCCAGCGATCAAAGGCCTGATCGCGGCGATAATCGGCGTCGAGCATTTGCCGCGCCGCCTGGCCCATCGCCGTGCGCATTGATGTGTCTGCCATTGCGGTAATCGCCGCTGCCGCGCCTGCGCCATCGCCCGCTGCCACGCTCATTCCGCATCCCGACGCGGCAATCATCTGACCGATCTGGCCTTGCGGGTCGCCAATGAACAGCACCGGACGGCCGCTGGCGGCACAGCCATAGAATTTGCTGGGGACGATCATCCCTTCCAATTCGGGGCGCAGCGACAGCCAATGAATATCGGGCACCGCCATCGATAGATGCAGCTGTTCGCGCGGCTGATAGGGCTTGGTGACGATATTGGTCAGGCCCAAGTCTTTCGCCCGCGCTTCCAGTTCGGCGCGCAAATGCCCGCCGCCAATGAACAGGAATTTCGCCTTGATCTGCCCTCCCGCCTGCAACCGCCCGGCAGCATCCAGGATCGTGTCTATATCATGCGCGCGGCCCAGATTGCCCGAATAACCTATCACCAGATCATCGGGGGCAAAGTCCCATTCGCCCCGCAACGGACTGGTTCCAGCAGGCAAAGGCAGCAGCGCCTGTTCATCGGTGAAATTGTGGATGATAGCGATACGCTCTGGCACGATTTTGGCTGGGGCCAGAAACGTCGCCATGCGCTCACCGATCAGCACGTTCATCGCGCTGGACCGCAACGAGGCATTGCGCAACGCAGCCAGCATCCGCCCCAATGGCCCGCGCGCCGCATTGATCCCCAAATGCCCGGCCAATTCCGGATAAACATCCTGCAACCAATTGACCTGACGCGCGCCGCGCAAGGCGGTGGCGGCGCGCATAGGGATCGACATCATCGGCGGATCGGTTTTCACCACCAGCACATCGCCCCGGCGCAGCAGCATGACCGCCTTGATCCACGCCGTCACATAGAAACTGGCGTAATCAATGAGCCGCCCGATCAGGTTGCTGCGGCCAAAACCGGTGGTGGCAACGCGGTGGATGCGCACCCCCTCATGCACCTGTGTGGCTGGCAGGCGCGCATCGGGATCGTCATATGACAGGCGGCTGGCGATGATGTCGACGCTCCACCCTCGCGCCGCCAGCGCAAAGGCGATGTCCGACAGGATCTGCGACGTGGCGCTGTGATCCGGCCAGAAAAAGCGGTTGACGAAAACGATGCGGGGCATGGGCTTGGTCGTCCGGTTCGGCTTAACGTCCAGCCGCGTTGCGGTCTTGCTCGCGCATCATCTGGCGAATGGTCTGGAAATACCAGAATTTATAGAACGAGTATTGAAAACCCGCGCCGCCATCCAGAAAGCCCAGTTTGACGATGTAATTGAACAGGAAATAAAAGGCGGGAAACCAGAATTTGCCGATATTGCGATATTTGAAATTCTGCCTTCCGGTCAGCACCTTATCGCTCATCCCCGCGCCCGCACGCATCACGCCCACGCGCTGTGTTTCCCATTTGGCATAATCAATATGGCGGGTGAGGAATTTTTCCAGCCCCTGAAAATCGCGATGGTCGATGCGCGGCGCGATTTCGCCGATGCTGCCATTCAGCACCGGGTGTTCGTGAATTTCCATGTCGAGCTTGGACCAGCCATTCTCGTCAATGCGTTCATACAGGCCGGCATCCTTGCGGAAAAATGCCAGCTTGCGCTGGGCCACGCCATGATCAAGCCGCTGGCCAAGGAAATAATTGGTGTAATTCAGCCAATAGCCGACATGATCGCCCGATACGATGGCCGCGCTGAGCGCCGCGTCAAACGCAGGGTTGACGACCTCATCAGCGTCCAGAAACAGCACCCAATCATGCCGGGGCGTGTGGTTCATCAGATACCAGTTGCGCTTTTTGGGGAACTGGCCGTTCCATTCAAACAGCAGATAGTCCGCGCCCCATTCGCGCGCGATGGCCTCTGTCCGGTCGGTGCTGCCCGAATCGACGATGACCACTTCGTCATAGGCGCTTAAAGCCGCGAGACAATTGGGCAGGTTTTTCTCTTCATTCTTGACCGGAATGACGATGGTAACCGGAATTTTGGCGGACATGAAGGGCAGGTTCCCGTTTGGTTGGCCACGTTGGGCTTGGCAGAAATGACCCGTTACAAAGCCTTAGGGTGACCTGCGCTGCAATGCAATAACTCAGCGACGCGGTACGGGGATCGAGCGGCGTTTGAACAGCTTGCCGCGTTCGCTAAACAATATCAGGCCCAGCGCCATCAGTCCGCAGACCAAAAAGCCCAAGGCCACCGGCCCGGTGGTGCCATCGAAAAACTGGC